>NZ_JBCNNS010000023.1:0-48406 GCF_039594335.1 Raoultella sp. | reverse complement strand
TGTTTCGCTGGCGCGGTCGCTGAAACCGGGAAACAGCGGCAGCCCCAGTTCACGACACATCTGGATAGCAAACTGATTTGCCAGCAGCATAATGTCGCTCTGTCTGTCGCGCAGCGGCGGAAGCTGTACCACATCGAAGGCGAGGCGGTCGAGAAGGTCGGCGCGAAAATGGCTGTCCTCAACCATCTGCGGCAGGTCAGCGTTGGTGGCACAAACCAGGCGCACGTTGACCTGCAGCGGCTGACTGCCGCCCACACGCTCCAGTTCGCCATATTCAATCACCCGCAGCAGCTTTTCCTGTACCAGCATCGGCGCTGTCGCCAGTTCATCCAGAAACAGGGTTCCGCCGTCGGCGCGCTCAAAGCGCCCTGGATGACGCTTACTGGCGCCGGTAAATGCGCCGGCTTCATGGCCAAACAGTTCGCTATCCAGCAGATTTTCATTCAGCGCCGCGCAGTTGAGGGAGATGAACGGTCCCTGCCAGCGCGAAGAGAGAAAGTGCAGGCGGTTGGCGATAAGCTCTTTACCGGTACCGCGCTCACCAATGACCAGCACCGGTTTGTCCAGCGGCGCCAGCCGCGACACTTGTTCCAGTACCTCGAGAAAGCTGTTCGCTTCTCCGAGCAGGTTATCCTTGTATTCCGCCATGATGAAATTCGCCATTTAATCGTGTGATTCACCAGGTTACTCTAGCAACCCGTTGTGCAGATAACAATCACTCCTTTTAAAATCAACAGGATAAAAATTTGGCACAGAATTTGTATTAATCAACGTAAGTATCATCACAGGCCACCGCCTGAAATCAGAACTATGAGGATCAACGTTATGGGTATTTTTTCTCGTTTTGCCGACATCGTGAACGCTAACATCAACTCCCTGCTGGAGAAAGCGGAAGATCCGCAGAAGCTGGTTCGCCTGATGATCCAGGAGATGGAGGATACGCTGGTCGAAGTGCGTTCAACCTCGGCGCGTGCGCTGGCGGAAAAGAAACAACTGAGCCGCCGAATTGAACAAGCGCTTGCCCAGCAGGCCGAGTGGCAGGAAAAAGCTGAACTGGCGCTGCGTAAAGACAAAGAAGATCTGGCGCGTGCCGCGCTTATCGAAAAACAAAAGCTCACCGATCTTATCGGCAGTCTGGAAAATGAAGCGCAGATGGTTGATGAAACGCTGACGCGCATGAAAAAAGAGATAGCTGAGCTGGAGAATAAACTGAGTGAAACCCGCGCTCGCCAGCAGGCGCTGACGCTACGTCATCAGGCAGCCAGCTCTTCCCGCGATGTTCGTCGTCAGTTGGATAGCGGTAAAATTGATGAAGCGATGGCGCGTTTTGAATCCTTTGAACGCCGCATCGATCATATGGAAGCCGAAGCGGAAAGCCATGGTTTTGGCAAACAGAAAACGCTGGATCAGCAGTTTGCCGACCTGAAAGCGGATGATGAAATCAGTGCACAGCTGGCGGCGTTGAAAAGTAAAATGAACCAAAACAACTAATGGCATACGCCAGCGCCCTCAGGACCGGTGGGCCGGGTCCGGCGGTTGCGGCTAATGTCGGCCGTGACCCGGTGTCCCGACGTTCTGAAGGATAACGCGTTGCGGCGCTGCCATGCGCCGCAGTTCACTCACTGTAAGGAGTACACATGAGTACGCTTTTTATTGCCATACCCCTGACGCTGTTCGTGCTGTTCGTTTTGCCGGTCTGGCTTTGGCTGCACTACAACAACCGCACCGCGAGCGGCAACTTATCGCAGAATGAACAGCAGCGTTTGCTGCAACTGACCGACGATGCAAAGCGCATGCGCGAACGTATTCAGACGCTGGAAGACATTCTTGATGCCGAACATCCGAACTGGAGAGACAAATAATGGGCGGACTGGATCTGAATAAAAAACTGTGGCGCGTGCCGCAGCGCGGCATGGTAAAAGGCGTTTGCGCCGGTATCGCGCAGTATCTGGATGTGCCGGTCAAGCTGGTTCGACTGATTACCGTGCTGGCGATGATCTTTGGCCTGTTTTTCTTTGTGGTGGTGGCGTACATCATCCTGACATTCGCTCTCGATCCGATGCCGGAAAGTGAATTGTACGGCGAGAAAATGCCGACCAGCGGCGAACTGCTGGCCGCGGCGGATCAAGAGCTGGCGGCCAGCGAACGCCGCCTGCGCGAAATGGAACGCTATGTCACGTCTGATACCTTTACGCTACGTAGCCGTTTTCGCCAGCTCTAACTGAAATATGAGGTCACGCATGAACATGAAATGGCAGCAGGCGGGGCAAAAAGTGAAACCCGGTCTCAAAATTGCGGGCAGGCTGGTTCTGCTGACCGCGTTACGCTATGGTCCGGCGGGCGTTGCCGGCTGGGCGGTGAAATCGGTGGCGCGTCGGCCGTTAAAAATGTTGCTCGCGGTGGCGCTGGAACCGTTGCTCAGCCGTCTGGCCAACCGTTTTGCCCGCGGGATGAAATGATCTATCGAGGCGATGCGCCAGGCGTATCGTACCGACGTCCACGGGACGGACGGAGTGTGCTCGCGCAGGCGTGCCTGCGCGAGCATCGCGCGCAGCGACTGAGGCGAAGGGCATCAGCCGTCAATCTCCCGCAGCGCGAGCGGGAATCTTTCAACTTATCCTCATCTAATAGCTTATAATCAAAGCACTTTCCTTCAGAGCATAACAGGATGGCAATGAAGCGATTCAAAACTGAATTCAATGCGCTGCTGAACCGCGGTGTTGACCGCCATCTGCGTCTGGCGGTCACGGGTCTGAGCCGCAGCGGTAAAACCGCCTTTATCACCGCGCTGGTCAATCAACTGTTGAATATTCACTCCGGGGCGCGCCTGCCGTTGCTTAGCGCAGTGAGAGAAGAGCGCCTGCTTGGTGTTAAACGGGTTCCGCAGCAAGATTTCGGCATTCCGCGTTTTACCTATGACGAAGGGTTGGCGCAGCTGTACGGTTCGCCGCCGGTCTGGCCGACGCCGACCCGCGGGGTAAGCGAAATTCGTCTGGCGCTGCGTTATCGCTCCAGCGAATCGCTGCTCCGCCATTTTAAAGAGACCTCCACGCTGTACCTGGAGATCGTCGATTACCCGGGCGAGTGGCTGCTTGATTTACCGATGCTGGCGCAGGACTACCTCAGTTGGTCGCGGCAGATGACCGGCCTGCTGCAAGGGCAGCGTGAGGCGTGGTCAGCCCGCTGGCGTCAGCTCTGTGATGGGCTGGACCCACTGGCGCCGGCGGATGAAAACCGTCTGGCGGAAATTGCCGCCGCGTGGACAGAGTATCTGCATGCCTGCAAACGAGAAGGGCTGCACTTTATTCAGCCGGGGCGCTTTGTGCTGCCGGGGGATATGGCCGGGGCGCCAGCCCTGCAATTTTTCCCCTGGCCGGATGTGGATGCGATCGGCGAAGCGAAACTGGCCCAGGCGGATAAACACAGCAACGCCGGGATGCTGCGTGAACGCTTTAAATATTACTGCGAAAAAGTGGTTAAGGGCTTTTACAAAGACCACTTCCTGCGCTTTGACCGCCAGATCGTGCTGGTGGACTGCCTGCAGCCGCTGAACAGCGGCCCGCAGGCCTTCAACGATATGCGCCTGGCGCTGACTCAGCTGATGCAGAGCTTCCATTACGGTCAGCGAACCCTGTTCCGCCGTTTGTTTTCCCCGGTGATCGACAAGCTGCTGTTTGCCGCGACCAAAGCCGATCACGTCACCGTCGATCAGCACGGCAATATGGTTTCTCTGCTGCAGCAGCTGATTCAGGACGCCTGGCAGAATGCCGCGTTCGAAGGCATCAGTATGGATTGTCTGGGGCTGGCATCGATTCAGGCAACGCAGAGCGGGTTGATTGAGGTTAACGGCGAGAAGATTCCCGCACTACGTGGAAACCGCCTGAGCGATGGTCAGCCGCTGACTGTCTACCCCGGAGAGGTTCCGGCCCGGTTGCCGGGACAGGCGTTCTGGCAGCAGCAGGGGTTTCAGTTTGAGAATTTCCGTCCGCAGGTGATGGACGTCGATAAGCCGCTGCCGCATATCCGCCTGGATGCCGCGCTTGAATTTTTGATCGGAGATAAATTGCGATGAGCGAACCCTTAAAACCGCGTATTGACTTCGACGGTCCGCTGGAAGCGGAGCAAATGGCGGCGCTGAAATCAGCCCGTGCCTTTGACGGCGCAGAGGCGGCGAAATTTGCTCCGGCACGCGTCGATGCGCAGGAGGAAGACGAGGGGGCGGCAGAAGCGGTAGTCGAATCGGTTCTGCGGCCGAAACGGAGTTTATGGCGACGCATGGTCAGCGCCGGTCTGGCTATTTTTGGCGCCAGCGTCGTGGCGCAGGGCGTACAGTGGACAATGAGCGCCTGGCAAACCCAGGACTGGATTGCGCTGGGCGGCTGTGCGGCGGGAGCGCTGATGGTCGGTGCCGGTGTCGGGTCGGTCGCGACCGAATGGCGGCGGCTGTGGCGCCTGCGCCAGCGGGCCCACGAGCGCGATGAGGCGCGGGATTTGATGCACAGTCATGCGGTCGGAAAAGGGCGTGCCTTTTGCGAGAAACTGGCGCAGCAGGCCGGGCTGGATCAGGCACACCCTGCGCTGCAGCGCTGGTATGCGGCGATTCATGAAACGCAAAACGACCGGGAAGTGGTCAGCCTGTATGCGCAACTGGTGCAGCCGGTGCTCGATGCTCAGGCGCGGCGGGAAATCAGCCGTTCGGCGGCGGAGTCCACGCTGATGATCGCCGTCAGCCCGCTGGCACTGGTGGATATGGCCTTTATCGCCTGGCGTAATTTACGCCTGATCAACCGCATCGCCACGCTGTATGGTATTGAGCTGGGTTATTACAGCCGTCTGCGTCTGTTCCGACGGGTGCTGCTGAATATCGCCTTTGCTGGCGCCAGCGAACTGGTGCGTGAAGTGGGCATGGACTGGATGTCGCAGGACCTGGCGGCCAGACTCTCGGCTCGTGCAGCGCAGGGGATTGGTGCTGGTCTGCTCACGGCGCGTCTGGGGATTAAAGCAATGGAGCTGTGCCGCCCGCTACCGTGGATCGCTGACGACAAACCGCGGCTGGGCGATTTCCGTCGTGAACTGATTGGTCAGTTGAAAGAGACGCTGCAAAAAAGTAAAACCGGCCCGCAAACCTGATCGCCTTTTGATAACCGCCGGCGGAACGGCGGTTTTAGCATCTATCCCCCGGCTGTCGGGGCTTTGAACGGATATCTTTACACCATAGCGGCCATTTTTCCGCCACACTGTCAATAATTGTTGACAGCTATCTTCACGCCAGCAAATAACTGTCCTATTATTCATCCGTCATTGGCCTTTTTAGGGTGAATACTCCCATGCGTCTTGAAGTCTTTTGTGAAGACCGTCTTGGTCTGACTCGTGAATTGCTTGATTTGCTGGTGCTCCGCGGTATCGATCTGCGCGGCATTGACATTGATCCCATTGGCCGAATTTATCTTAATTTTGCCGAGCTGGAGTTTGCCAGCTTCAGCAGTCTGATGGCGGAAATCCGCCGGATCGCTGGCGTGACCGACGTGCGTACCGTGTCGTGGATGCCCTCGGAACGTGAACACCTGGCGCTCAGCGCGCTGCTGGTGGCAATGCCGGAACCAGTGCTGTCGCTGGACACCAAAGGTAAGGTTGAACTGGCGAATCCTGCCAGTTGCCAGCTGTTTGCGCAAAGTCAGGAGCGGCTGCGCAATCATCCGGTCGCCCAGTTAATTACCGATTTTAACATCCAGCGCTGGCTGGAAAGCAGCCCGCAGGAGTCGCATAGCGAACATGTGGTGGTTAACGGTCAGAACTTCGTGCTGGAAATCACCCCGGTCTATCTTGAAGGCGAACACGGCGAACGGGTTCTGACCGGTGCGGTGGCGATGCTGCGTTCCACCGTCCGGATGGGGCGTCAACTACAAACCATGACGACGCAGGATACCAGTGCCTTCAGCCAAATTCTCGCTGTCGGCCCGAAAATGCGCCATGTCGTCGAACAAGCCCGCAAGCTGGCGATGCTCAGCGCGCCGCTGCTGATCGTCGGTGATACCGGAACCGGCAAAGATTTACTCGCCCACGCCTGCCACCTCGCCAGCCCGCGGGCAAACAAACCCTATCTGGCGCTGAACTGTGGCTCCATTCCGGAAGACGCGGTGGAAAGCGAACTGTTTGGTGACGCCATTCAGGGTAAAAAAGGCTTCTTTGAGCAGGCGAACGGCGGCTCGGTCCTGCTGGATGAAATCGGCGAAATGTCGCCGCGAATGCAGACCAAACTGCTGCGTTTTCTCAATGATGGTACCTTCCGTCGCGTCGGGGAAGATCACGAAGTTCACGTCGACGTGCGGGTCATCTGCGCGACACAGAAAAATCTGGTGGAGCTGGTGCAGAAGGGGTTATTCCGCGAGGATCTTTACTACCGCCTCAACGTGCTCACCCTCTATCTGCCGCCGCTGCGCGACTGTCCGCAGGATATCATTCCGCTGACGGAGCTGTTTGTTTCCCGGTTTGCCGACGAGCAGGGGATCCCGCGGCCGAAACTTTCCGCCGACCTTAGTACGGTGTTGACTCGCTATAGCTGGCCTGGCAACGTTCGCCAGCTGAAGAACGCAGTTTACCGCGCGTTGACCCAGCTGGAAGGCTATGAGATGCGTCCGCAGGATATTCTGTTGCCGGATCACGATGTGGCCTCGCTACCGGTTGGTGAAGAGGCGATGGAAGGGTCGCTGGATGATATTACGCGTCGCTTTGAACGCTCGGTGCTTACTCAGCTTTATCGCAGCTTTCCGAGCACCCGTAAGCTGGCGAAGCGCCTCGGCGTATCGCATACCGCGATCGCCAACAAGCTACGTGAATACGGTCTAAGCCAGAAGAAAGGCGAAGAGTAGGCGCTGTCACCGGCGCCTCAGGCGGCCGGTGACAATCGGGTGCCATAGGGGCTTCAGCCTTTCGCCCGCTTCTGTATATACTCAGTTTTCTTCATCTTTTTCAGGAATACGGATGTCAACTTCGCCGGGTCATCTGCTTCAGTGGATGAAACTGCTGGGATTCTCTGCCGGACTCTCTGGGGTTCTGTTCGGACTGCACCTGCCTGCGGCATTGCTGCTGGGGCCGATGATCGCCGGGATAACGTTGAGTCTGCGCGGGGCGACCATTCGCGTTCCGCGCCCGTTTTTTATTGCCGCTCAGGCTATTATCGGCTGCATGATTGCCCGTACGTTAACCCCCGCTATTTTTAGCGTCCTCATCGGGCACTGGCCACTGGTGCTGCTTATCCTCTTCTCCACACTTGCCGTTAGCGCCCTGACGGGGTGGCTGCTGGTGCGCTATAGCGCACTACCCGGCGCGACCGGCGCATGGGGCTGTTCGCCCGGCGGGGCGTCGGCCATGGTGGTGATGGCGCAAGAGTATGGCGCCGACGTGCGGCTGGTGGCTCTGATGCAGTATCTGCGGGTGCTGTTTGTCGCGGGCGCGGCGGCGCTGGTGGTGCGTTTTGCCCTGGGCGGTGATGCGCAGGCGATGACCCAGCAGATCGTCTGGTTTCCGCCAGTGACGTGGCAACTGCCGTGGACCCTGTTGTTGACGGTCGTTGCGGGATGGCTGGGGCTGAGAATGCGTTTCCCGTCCGGCGCGATGCTATTCCCGATGCTGGCGGGTGCGGTGGTGCAGGGAGAGGGCTGGTGGATGCTGGAGTTGCCGGAATGGCTGCTGGCGCTGGCGTATGCCGCCATTGGCTGGAGTGTTGGGCTAAAGTTTAATAAAGAGATCTTCCTGCTGGCCCTGAAGACGCTGCCGCAGATTATCGCCGCCATTATCGGCCTGATTGTGATTTGTGCGTTGATGGCGCTGGGGGTTACCCGGGTGCTGCCGATCGATTTTATGACCGCTTATCTGGCGACAAGCCCCGGTGGGCTGGATACGGTGGCGATCATTGCCGCCGGTACGCGGGCGGATATGTCGTTTATTATGGCGATGCAGACGTTGCGCTTGTTTACCATTTTGCTGACCGGCCCAATGATTGCGCGTTTTATCTCGCGTTATGCGCCGCAGAAATAAACAAGCCTCCGGACAACGGAGGCTTGAGGTAGCCGGAAGGCTGGCGGTGACGCGGCCTTCCGGTAGAGCTTGTGGTCTTAGCCTTTCAGCGAAGCCAGGGCCGCATCGTAGTCCGGCTCTTCGGTGATTTCGTTCACCAGTTGGCTGTAAACAACCTGGTCATTTTCATCAACAACCACCACCGCACGCGCCGCCAGACCCGCCAGCGGACCGGCTGCAATCGCGACGCCGTAATCGGCGAGGAACTGCGGAGCGCGCAGCGTGGATAGCGTGACGACATTGTTCAGGCCTTCCGCGCCACAGAAGCGAGACTGGGCGAACGGCAGGTCGGCAGAGATGCACAGTACAACGGTGTTATCCAGTCCGGAGGCCAGTTGGTTAAATTTACGAACCGATGCCGCGCAGACGCCGGTATCAATGCTCGGGAAAATATTCAGTACTTTACGTTTGCCGGCGAACTGGCTCAGCGCGACGTCAGAGAGATCTTTGGCGACCAGCGTAAACGGCTGTGCGGTAGCGCCAGCTTGCGGAATGGTGCCCTGAACAGAAACGGGGTTGCCCTGGAAATGCACGGTTTGTGACATGTTTATCTTCCTGTTTACATATAGTTAACGTCACAAGTAGTGTATGACATCCGTTATCGCCACGGCAAATCCTATTTAATGTTTCCCCTGGAGGAACCTGGGAATGCGAAACCTGCGAGTATATGAAGAAGCCTGGCCGTTACATACGCCTTTTGTGATTGCCCGCGGCAGTCGCAGCGAGGCGAAGGTGGTGGTGGTGGAAATTGAAGAGGACGGCGTAAAAGGGGTTGGAGAGTGTACGCCGTACCCGCGCTATGGTGAGAGTATCGCGTCGGTCATGGCGCAGATCCTCACCATCGGGGAGCAGTTAGAAAGCGGCATGACCCGCGAACAGCTCCAGCATCTGCTGCCGGCCGGGGCAGCGCGTAACGCTGTAGATTGCGCGCTGTGGGATCTGCAGGCCCGTCGCGTCGGGAAAACGATTCCTCAACTGCTGGGCATTGGGCTCCCCAATCAGGTGGTGACGGCACAAACGGTGGTGATCGGCCCCCCGGAACAGATGGCGGCCAGCGCCGCCGCGCTGTGGGAGAAGGGCGCCCGGCTGCTGAAGGTGAAACTGGATAATCATCTGATCAGCGAACGGCTGATTGCTATTCGCAACGTGGTGCCGCAGGCGACACTGATAGTGGATGCCAATGAATCCTGGTCAGGCGATGGCCTGGCGGCGCGCTGCCAGCTGCTGGCGGATATCGGCGTGGCCATGCTCGAACAGCCGCTTCCGGCGGATGCCGACGACGCACTGGAAAATTTTATTCACCCGCTACCCATCTGTGCCGACGAGAGCTGCCACACCCGTGATAGCCTGCCGCAGCTGCGCGGGCGCTATGAGATGGTGAATATTAAGCTAGATAAAACCGGCGGTTTGACCGAAGCGCTGTTTCTGGCGCAGGAGGCCGGGGAGCTGGGATTTGAACGCATGCTGGGTTGCATGCTCTGCACGTCGCGGGCCATTTCAGCGGCGCTCCCGCTGGCGCCGCTGGCGCGTTTCGCCGATCTGGATGGCCCAACCTGGCTGGCGGTGGATGTTGAGCCGGCGCTGCATTTCAGCACTGGCGTACTTCATCTCTGAGCGTGCCAGCGCAACAGATCCATCATCGCTGACAGATGCTTTTCCGTGGCTTCGTCGGCCGAGATGGGCGGAAACTCGGCGGTGATGCAGGGCAGGCCAATATCGGCGCACCAGCTGCCAAAAGAACCGGGGGTTTCGTAACCGACGCTGCCGACCAGCGGCAGGGCAAAAGCGTCGGCCAGCCACTGTCCCAGCTCGCTGTGGCCGGGATCTTCAATGCAGGCCAGCGGATCGTGGAAGGAGACGACCCACGCCGGGTGGATCTGATGGATCAGCTGGCACAGTGCCTGCGTCTCCGGTTCTGAACCGGGTTTTTCACCGGTCAGCAGTACCACGTCGCGCTGTTCTGCCGCGCTATTCCAGCGATACACCGTTTCCCCTTCTTTCCAGTTTGCCGCGGGAAAGTTACGGTTCAGATCGACGCCGCGGGCGTTGGCCCGCAGCCCCAGTTGACAGCCATCGGGATTCACCGCCAGCACGACGTGATGGCGGCGTAATTCCGGTTTCAGGGTGCGTAGCGCACAGGAGAGCGTCACGATCGATGAGTTTTCATCACCGTGGGTACCGGCAAGAATCAGGCCGCTGCGGCTGTCTGCCAGCGGTGCGGGAAACCAGAGCAGCGGCGCGCCAAGATGTGACTGGCCATAGCGCTGCGTACCGGGTGGAAAGGCGCCGCGCAGGGGGCGAGGACGGGAGACGGGCATAGGGGCATCCTGTTAGCAGGTTATTTTCTGCAGTGTTGTGTAAAAGCGTCCCGGAATCAAATCGTTTCCTGAGACGGTTAAATCAGTAGACATGTCAATTTTCTATCACAAGCCGTTTGCAATTTCAGGTGATGAAACAAATAATTATCGCTCTGCCAGCTCTGTTTTTTTATTTTAAAGGGGATCTCATGAAGTATCCTGTCACATTGACATGCGGCACGCTGTGGTTAGCCAGCGTTTCTTCTCTTGCCTGGGCGGCGGATGTTCCTCAGGGAACTGTATTAGCCGAAAAGCAGGTGTTGGTACGGCACATTAAAGATGAACCCGCATCATTAGATCCCGCTAAAGCCGTTGGTCTGCCGGAAATTCAGGTGATTCGCGATCTTTTTGAAGGTTTAGTCAACCAGGATGCGAAAGGCAATATTATCCCTGGCGTAGCGACCCGCTGGCAGAGTAATGATAACCGCGTCTGGACGTTTACGCTGCGTGATGACGCGCGCTGGTCCGATGGTTCACCGGTGACAGCACAGGATTTTGTCTATAGCTGGCAGCGTCTGGTCGACCCGAAAACCACGTCACCTTTCGCCTGGTTTGCCGCGCTGGCGGGGATCAGCAACGCGCAAAATATTATCGACGGTAAAGCGGCGCCGCAGACGCTGGGCGTTACCGCCGTGGACACGCGTACTCTGCGCGTGCAGCTGGATAAACCGCTGCCGTGGTTCAGTAACCTGACGGCCAGCTTCGCGTTTTATCCGGTACAGAAAGCCAACGTCGAGAGCGGTGCCAACTGGACGCGTCCGGGCAATCTTATCGGCAACGGTGCTTACGTTTTAAAAGATCGCGTGGTTAACGAAAAACTGGTGGTCGTGCCGAACAGCCACTATTGGGATAATGCCAAAACGGTCATTCAGCAGGTGACTTTTGTCCCGATCAATCAGGAGTCCTCGGCAACGAAGCGCTATCTGGCCGGCGATATTGATATCACCGAGTCTTTCCCGAAAAATCTGTATCAGAAATTGCTGAAGGATATTCCGGGCCAGGTGTATACACCGCCACAGCTGGGAACCTATTACTACGCCTTTAATACTCAGAAAGGCCCCACCGCCGATGAGCGTGTGCGTCTGGCGCTGAGCATGACTATCGATCGTCGTCTGATGGCGGAGAAGATACTGGGCACCGGCGAAAAACCGGCCTGGCATTTTACGCCGGACGTGACGGCCGGGTTTATACCGCAGCCGTCGCAGATGGAAAGCATGAGCCAGGCTGAGTTGAATGCTCAGGCCAAAGCGCTATTGCAGGCGGCGGGATACGGTCCCGGTCGTCCGCTGCAGTTGACACTGTTGTATAACACTTCGGAAAACCACCAGAAAATCGCGATTGCGGTTGCTTCGATGTGGAAAAAGAATCTCGGCGTGGAGGTGAAGTTGCAGAATCAGGAGTGGAAAACCTATATCGATAGCCGTAATACCGGTAATTTTGATGTCATTCGCGCTTCGTGGATAGGAGATTACAATGAACCTTCCACTTTCCTGTCGCTGCTGACCTCGACCCACAGCGGAAATATTTCCCGTTTTAACGACCCGGCTTATGACAAGATTATGAGCCAGGCGGCGCTGGAAACCTCGGATAAAGCGCGCAATGATGATTACAATGCGGCGGAAAAAATCATCATGAGTAAAGCGCCGGTTGCTCCGATTTATCAGTATACCAACGGGCGTTTGATTAAGCCGTGGCTGAAAGGGTATCCGATTAATAATCCGGAAGATGTTGCCTATAGCCGTACGATGTATATCGTGAAGCACCCGTAATGCTTACCTCAGTACCGTTTAGCCGGGGCGCCGTTATTCGCGCCCTGATTTTTTGGCAATATTGATTCACCACGATGGCTCTCTTTTTTCGGGCAAACCGGTTTGCAAAATTTTGCAGATCCTGTTTGTTGGCGAGGTTAAAGTTATTTATTATATTTTTTGTGTGAAAATACCGTCTTCTGATTCCTGCTTAACTTTTTGGCGATATTGGACGTATTGAATCTGATGCTGATGGCACAGAGAAAGGTTAGTTGTATCGCAGGGACCGAGTTACACCGGCAGTCAAAGCATCTTCTGAATTATCATGATACTGATTTATATGTGGTTTTATGCTGTTAATCTTCAGTGTTTTTTCAATGAATTTTTGATATTGATAAGTGAATTTTTCCATAAATGACAACGAATCCTTTAATGCAGTCAGAAAACGGACTTTTTATAACCAGCCCCCTTTTGCGAGTGAATGATGAAAATTCTGGCGGCGTCGCTGCTGTTATTTAGGGGGGCATGACATAAAGAAAACTCACCCGCCACTATTTCTGTCAAGATGATGTCGCCAGTTAATTTTATTATGGCGAGTCTGGAATAAATGTTTTTTAGATTAAGTGAAATTTAATTCATTTAGTGTTGACAATAAATGTTCAGGGTAAAATATGATAAAGAGATTGCTTGATAATAAGAATCCTGTTCAACAACGAATTGATGTTTTGTCATAGTCTTATTTTGTTTTATTTTAAACAAAAGTGGCCGCCGTAGTCGCCGTAGTGACGTTGAGGAAAGGGAGCTCTCTGTAATTAATAAATAACGGCGAGGTGAAAGTTATGTTGATTTTATAATTTGTTTTATGAGCTGCTGACTGCCATTGCCAACATCGGTAAAGGTAGCGTAAATTGGCGATACACTGACGGTTCGGACCATGAAATGACCTGGCATTCGCACAGCATTCATGGGAGAAAGCGCGGGGGATGGCATCGGCGAGTGAACTCGGTGGTCTGCGGCAGACCACCGAGGGGCAAACAGCATGTTAATTTCTCGATACGGCCTGTCAGCATCAATCACCTTTCAGTGTTGATAAGGTCGTTAAATAACGATCTTGATTAACCCGCAAGAAATTTAAATCTTATTAATACAGTATTATTAATTTGATTTTCTTATGCATAATATTGCTAATATGCATGACCTGGACACTTACAGCGACGTCAACTTTTGCTGAGGTATCGCGTTAAACGGGTCATGTCAGACTATCGATCATTAAGTTAAATTTATTCTCGAAAGTTTACGAATGTCTCTCTCCTGCCTGGTTTTGTTATTAACGTCTTTTTTTGAACGTAAACTGCTGCTTTTTTCTGTCTTTGATATAGGAAACGAGAGAAAAAACAGCAACCAAAAGCAGTACGATAGCTAATACTAAAAAGAATAAGTTCGCCATGTGGTTTAGTCCCCGAGAAGTTTATGGATATTCTTGCTTTTATAAAAGCGAATGTACTCCAGGATTAAGAAAAATCCTAACTAAATATTTTAACGGAATGCAAGAAAAGTTTTTTTAATTCTTTTCCAGTCTTTTAATTGGTTTTTTGTGCTATTAATAACATTAATTACAGAATTATATTTTTATTGATAATGGGTTTTTCGCTCAAAAATGCCGGGTGCGCTATGGTTTGCCTGTGAGACAGGCAAGCAGAGAAAAGAGGCCGATAGCAGGCGATATCTAATTAATAACTCAATGGAAATAGCAATCTGACGGCGAACCGGGAGTTTTAGTCAAAAATGAGAATGCAGACCTCGCGGGAGGCCTGCTGAAGCGGACTGTTTAGCACAATACGCGCGCGATAGCCCTGGGTTAGCGGAGGACGGCGGGTTGTTCATCCATAAACGTTCACCGGGTTACTGTGTCCGACGGCGGAATAAAAACGTATGCGGATTCCGGGCGTCATCAGTCCACGTTATTGAAGTAGTCCCGCGCAGCGGCTTCAATGCGCTTAGAATCAATACCCGTTTTTTCGGTAATCAACTCAATGAACTGCTTGAACTTATCGCTCATTACATTACCGCCGTCCCAGTGGGCGACGTAGAAGCGGCACTGATAGCGATAAAAGTGGAGGGTAGTATCTCCTAACGTGTAATACATAAGAATCTCCAGTTCAGTATGTCGGGTGCATCACCGGTATGGTGGGGATGGCGATGGCCCATAACGGGCGGCTTCACAGAGACTATCCTCCTCCCAACCGGCGGAAATTTCCAGAGATGCGACCTACTCTTTGGCAATTTTCTGGTCATTTCTACTGCCGATGGTTCTGTCTGTGGAGGGCCGGGAGAGTCTATTTGAGAGTGACATATCTTGTTGTGCTGGCCGACGCTATCGCCCGGTTTTTCTCCTTGTCTTGCCCTGCGTCCCGGGACCTGTCCTTATAAGCAAAAAGAGTCGTTATTAAATCAGAGGGATACACAGCCAGTACTCCGTTATCACTCAGCCAGCTCTTGATTTCTATCATCGATTGATAATACTGTATACATATACAGTTTTTTTAATGGTGACTATCATGCTGTTTTCCACACCTGCCGACCGACATCAGATAGTGGCATTGCCTCTGTTCAGCGATCTTGTTCCATGTGGCTTTCCCAGCCCGGCACAGGATTATGTTGAGCGGCGCATTGATCTGAATGAACTGCTGATTCAGCACCCGAGCGCGACCTATTTTGTAAAATCCACCGGCGATTCAATGATCGAAGCCGGAATTGGCGAAGGGGATTTGCTGGTGGTGGATAGTTCCCGTCAGGCTGAGCATGGAAATATCGTTATTGCTGCGGTTGATGGCGAATTTACCGTTAAGCGTCTGCAACTGCATCCCGTCGTGATGCTTAAGCCTGAAAACAGCGCCTGTTCCCCGATCGTGATTGGCCGCGACGATCGGCTGGACATTTTCGGGGTGGTGACCTACATCGTGAAGTCTGCGAGCTGAGCATGTTTGCGCTGTGCGATGTGAATGCGTTTTATGCCTCCTGTGAAACCGTTTTTCGCCCGGACCTGAAGGGGCGGCCGGTGGTCGTGTTATCCAATAATGACGGGTGCGTTATTGCGCGTTCTGCCGAAGCGCAATCGCTGGTGAAAACAGGTGAACCGTACTTCAAACTGAAAGATCTTTTCAGGCGCCACAGGGTGACTTGCTTCAGTAGCAACTATGAACTCTATGCCGATATGTCCAATCGGGTGATGACCACGATCGAGGAGATGTCTCCCCGCTGTGAAATATACTCTATTGATGAGATTTTTTGTGATCTTACCGGCGTGCGTAACTGTCGCGATCTGACCGAGTTTGGGCGCGAAATCAGAGCCACGGTTCTGCAACGCACCCATCTGACGGTTGGTGTGGGTATCGCCCAGACCAAAACCCTGGCCAAACTGGCAAACTATGCGGCAAAAAAATGGCAACGGCAGACCGGAGGGGTGGTCGATCTGTCAAACATTGAACGTCAGAGGAAACTCATGGCGACATTATGTGTCGATGATGTCTGGGGCGTAGGTCGGCGGATTGCGAAAAAACTGGAAGGACTGGGCATCAAGAGCGTATTGCAGTTGGCAGACGCCGATATTCACTTTATTAGAAAGCATTTCAACGTTGTGCTGGAGAGAACCGTGCGTGAACTACGCGGCGAGCCATGTCTTGAACTGGAAGAGTTTCCCCCGCTCAAGCAGGAGATTATCTGCTCCCGTTCCTTCAGCCACTACGTCGTGGAATACGACGAGATGCGGCAGGCGATTTGCAGCTATGCGACCCGGGCTGCGGAGAAACTGCGTAGCGAGCATCAATATTGCCGCTTCATCTCCGCGTTTGTTAAAACCTCGCCCTTTGCGCACAACGAACCGTATTACAGCAACAGCGCATCCTTTAAACTGCAGACGCCGACCCAGGACAGCCGGGACATTATCGGTGCGGCGATGCGCTGTCTGGATGCCATCTGGAAAGACGGCCAGCGGTATCAGAAAGGCGGGGTCATTCTGGGTGACTTTTACAGCCAGGGGGTGGCGCAGCTTAGCCTGTTCGATGAAAATGCACCGCGACACAACAGCCAGAAGCTGATGGAGGTGTTGGATCGTCTTAACGCCAAAGCGGGGCGTGAAACGCTTTATTTCGCCGGACAGGGAATCCAGCCGCAGTGGCGGATGAAACGGGAAATGCTTTCGCCGCGATACACCACGCGATATGCCGATCTGCTTACGGTTAAGTGATACTTCTCAGTTCATTACCTATCGCTAGCTGCTTTTCATCAGCGATAGTGCGATGAGTGGCATTACTTAGCCCGGTTGGGGGATATTTTGCGATTGAGCGGAGCACCTGACCCGGACCGGGACTCTTTTTGATGGCATGCTGAGCGTTGTGATTTCATTGAGAGCGCTTTGCGGATGACTTCTGCTCCCGCGCTTAAGGCATGCCGGTGGCTGGCTGATGCGTCGAAGGGGAGGGAGATTCCTGGTGACCTGATAAGGTTGATAAACGGAGTGAAGAGGACGCGGGCAGTCGCTTCTGTGCCAGAAGCGAGCGCCGAAAGGTAGACTTTTTGCCAGGTTATACCCATTCCGTGGCACCGACAGGTTGCCCCGGAAATGAAGCTAAAGCGGTGAAATGGCGTCTACAACATGCTGAAAAACGTAGGGATCGGAAAGTAGTTCAAATTCTTCGTCATCGGGATAAGTCACCGCGACGTGATAGTTTTCTCCTGCAAAGGCTTTTACCGACTGTAAATCCTGCCAGTAAGTCGCCAGAAAGAAATGCTCCTGGTCGCCTTGGGTTTCCCTGCGCACAAACGCACCTCTGTTGCCCTCGATACTCCTTGAGTGCTCCACACCTGTTCTCTGAAGATGATTCGCAAAACCTTCTGCATGCTTAAGCGGAACACAACCGTGCCAGGTCCTTACAATCATTAGCTTTTCCTCTGTTAACGACAGAATATAACCATACCACCTAAAGATATCTTGTTGTGCAATTTAAGGCGTGTACTTACGCAGCCCGCACAATATTTATCCTGATTAACAGTCGCGAGTCTTTCCTGTAGGTTTGCTCCTCGCTCACCGTAAACGACATGTTCCCTGGCGTTGTTCGCTTCGGGTCAGGTGCGGACGTAAAAATACTCCCCTGGTTCGCTCATGAACGCGTTGCTACCGCATGATGAATACAGCCCAGACCAATTAAAGTCTTGTGTACGGCCTCAATAAGGGGGGTATGCGGTTCATAGCCCAGAAAATCGATCAGTTTTGCATTGTCCATCCGTATTGGCTGTTGCCATAAATATCGCATCTCCAACATTTCATGCAGCGTGGTATTGAAAGGTGACATCGCAAAGATGAGCCACCAGGGAAACGATTTTATCTTCGCCTGAACCCCGGTAAGTTGCGCGACATGTTGTATGGCCGTGGCCATCGCCGTACCATCGGCATCCCAGTGTCCACGCAGATGAAAACAGGCAAACGGCTCGAGTTGATCCCGACGCGTCAACAGTGCCGCAAGCGTCTCTGCGACGTCAGGCAGCCAGGCCCACTGATGGCCTGTTCCGGCTTGCCCCGGGTTTTTAATGATCCGCGGGGGGTGTCCCGGTTTGATCCATCCCTGTGAAAACCAGTTATTGCCTGCGTCAGGGCCAAAGAAGTCACCTGCCCGCAGAATCAGCACCTTTCCGCCACGCTGCGCATAGGCTAACAGCGCCTTCTCCATTTGCACCCGTATAGCCCCTTTTCGGGTGACGGGATTTTGGGGAGAGTCTTCCCGCAGCAGTGGAAAGGCGTCCGGCCCGTAGTTGTAAACGGTGCCCGGAAGAACGATTAATGCGCCATTTCGCTCTGCTGCATATATAGTGTTATGTAACATGGGCAAAACCAGTTGTTCCCAGTTTCGATAGCCCGGCGGATTAACGGCGTGAACAATCACACTGCACCCTGACGCGGCAGACGCGACCCGCTCTGCATTCAGCGCATCACCGCTTATCCACGTCACACTTCCGGAGTCTTCATTGTGCAGGGCGTTGCGGCGCAAGGCATGAACGTGCCATTTTTCGCGGATGAGTTTACGGGCGATTTCGCTACCGATTCCGCCTGTTGCACCCAGTATGAGTACCTTGTTTTTGCTTTTCATTATTTTACCTTTGCCTGATGTCTGCTGCTTGACAGCGTAATGCCTGCGCGAGCTAAATGTAATTGCATGACATCAGATAGCAGGTATGCATTTTTGTATGAAACTAAACATTCCATGGGAATGGTATCGAACCTTCCTGACGGTGATGAAAGAAGGTTCTCTGTCGGGGGCTGCCCGTGTGCTTGCTATTACCCAGCCCACAGCGGGGCGCCATGTGGCGGCACTGGAATCAGCACTTGGCCTGGTGTTGTTTACACGCTCTCAGGCGGGTCTGCAGCCCACCGATGCCGCAGTTGCGCTGCAAGGCCATGCGCAAGCGATGGAAAACACGGCCAGTATGATTGAGCGATCGGCTGCCAGCTTCAGCACCCACACCGCCGGATTGCGTGGCGTGGTGCGGATTTCTGCGAGCGAAATTATCGGCACAGAAGTTCTGCCTCCCCTTATTGCGCAAATTAAAAAGGAGTACCCGCAGGTTACCATTGAACTGGTTTTATCTAACCGCATTCAGGATTTATTAAACCGGGAAGCGGATATTGCAGTACGCATGACCAGGCCCGTGCAGGAGCAACTGATTGCACGTCGGATGGGCAGTATTGAAATTGGTCTGCATGCTGCACCTTCCTATCTGGCACGGCATGGCGCACCGGAGAGTATGGAAGCGTTGTTCACGCATACGCTGGTGGGCTTTGATAAAATAACGCCCTTTATTTTACAGGCACTGAAACACTATCCTCAGTTGAATCGTGAACTGTTTACCGTGCGCACTGACAGTGATGTGGCGCAGCTGAACCTTATTCGCGCTGGCGCCGGCATTGGTATATGCCAGGTTCAACTGGCCGGCTTTCCTGTTCCGCTACAGAGATTGATGCCTGATTTTTTTGCCTTTCATCTTGACACCTGGCTGGTAATGCATGAAGACCTTCGCCATAGCAAGGCTTGTAAAACGGTATTCGATATTCTTGCCGAGGGTTTACGGGCTTATATCGCGAAGGCGAAACCGTGATCTCCCCGTATGACCCTGTGACATTATCAAAGCTTCGTTGAGGCCGTTGGTAATCAAGGTCCTCTCTGTTCTCATTCCCTGAAACGGGTTCATTAACATCGCACATTGCGTCTATTCGTTACGTTCAGATCAATGCATGCAGAGAGGGCACCACATGCCTGAGGAACCGCCAGGTTAGAAATCATAAATCATCACACTACTGTGCAGGGCTCTAAAATGATGACTGACGCAAAAAATGCATGGTGCAATAAAGTCACTGGAAGTGACGCTTTTCTTCTTGTTTATCAAAATGATGTCCACACCGTAGGGGAAAACGCCGCCGACGTCTTGAATAGGGGCCTCGGCTGGGGGTAGCTGATACCAGAAGGGAGACGATGCCTTGAGAGTCATCGCTCGTTACGGGGATGCTCATCCCGAGTCAGACTGATTGAACAAAGCCCCGCAGAGGATAAAAATTGCCGTTTTTACCCTCAAAGTACGTTCCTGGATGCAATAGTTCGCAGATGTACACTTTATTTTCCTGTCGCCCTCCGGATATCGTCTTCTTTGTCATTGTGCACACCTCGGGGATAAAAAATAACCCCTTACTTTTCAATCAAAAAGTCTTTTATCGTGTTTTTTAACCCACTTGTAAGTTGCGTTTCGGCATATTTGGCCCCGCAATTGCAATTCCTTTTATGCACATTCATGAACGAACTTTTATTTTCATTCAATACATGAGGAAATAACATGACTCGCAAGTTGGCTATTTACGGTAAAGGGGGGATCGGTAAATCGACGACCACGCAAAATACCGCTGCCGCGCTCGCTTACTTCCACGGTAAAAAAGTGTTTATTCACGGCTGCGATCCAAAAGCAGACTCCACACGTCTTATTCTTGGCGGGAAACCGCAAGAGACCTTGATGGATATTCTTCGCGATCAAGGGGCGGAGAAAATCACTAATGAAATGGTGGTGAAAACAGGATGTTTTGATATCCGCTGTGTGGAATCCGGTGGCCCGGAACCTGGAGTGGGTTGTGCCGGTCGTGGGGTTATTACCGCGATTGATCTGATGGAAGATAATAAAGCCTACACTGACGATCTCGACTTTATTTTCTTCGACGTTCTGGGGGACGTTGTGTGTGGTGGGTTCGCTATGCCGATTCGCGATGGTAAAGCACAGGAAGTTTATATTGTGGCATCCGGCGAAATGATGGCGATTTATGCCGCCAATAATATCTGCAAAGGGTTGGTGAAGTACGCGAAGCAGAGCGGAGTACGTCTGGGCGGCATCATCTGTAACAGTCGTAATGTCGACGGTGAGAAAGAGTTTCTGGAAGAGTTTACTGCCGCGATTGGCACCAAAATGATTCACTTTGTCCCGCGCGACAATATTGTGCAAAAGGCGGAATTCAATAAAAAAACTGTGACGGAATTTGATCCGGAAGCTAACCAGGCACAGGAATATCGTGAGCTGGGCCGCAAGATTGTTGAAAACGAAGATTTTGTGATTCCGCGGCCATTATCGATGGATCAGCTGGAAAAAATGGTGGTTAAATACGGCATGATGGATTAATTCGCGCCTGCTTTAATTTTCCTGTTAACAGCCACATTTCCCGGATGGGGGAGATATTATGCCTTACCATGAGTTTGAGTGCAGTAAATGCATTCCTGAGCGCAAACAGCATGCCGTTGTAAAAGGGCCGGATGAAGATATCACCTCAGCTTTACCGCTGGGATATTTAAATACCATTCCGGGGACCATTTCAGAACGTGGCTGTGCTTATTGTGGCGCCAAGCATGTCATCGGTACACCGATGAAAGATGTGATCCATATTAGTCATGGACCGGTCGGTTGTACCTATGATACCTGGCAAACCAAGCGTTATATCAGTGATAACGACAACTTTCAGCTGAAATATACGTTTGCCACCGATATGAAAGAAAAACATATCGTTTTCGGGGCGGAAAAAGTGCTCAAGAAAAATATTATCGAAGCCTTTGACGCACACCCCAATATTAACCGCATGACTATTTATCAGACCTGCGCCTCGGCGTTAATCGGGGATGATATTGCGGCCATTGCACAAGAGGTGATGGACGAGCGGCCGGAAGTGGACATCTTCGTCTGTAACTCTCCGGGATTTGCGGGCCCAAGCCAGTCTGGCGGGCATCACAAAATCAATATCGCCTGGATTAACCAAAAAGTCGGGACGGTCGAACCGGTGATCACCAGCGACTACGTCATCAACTATGTAGGTGAATATAACATCCAGGGCGACCAGGAAGTGATGGTGGATTTCTTCAAGCGCATGGGTATTCAGGTACTCTCCACGTTTACTGGCAACGGCTCCTATGACGACTTGCGCGCGATGCACAAAGCACAGCTCAACGTGCTGGAATGCGCCCGGTCCGCCGAGTACATCTGCAACGAACTGCGAGTGCGCTACGGCATTCCACGTCTGGATATCGACGGTTTTGGTTTCGGCCCGCTGTCGGACTCCCTGCGCAAAATCGGCCTGTTTTTCGGTATTGAAGATCGCGCACAGGCGATCATCGACGAAGAAGTCGCGCGCTGGAAACCGGAACTGGACTGGTACAAAGAGCGTCTGAAAGGCAAGAAAGTCTGCCTTTGGCCGGGTGGGTCGAAGTTGTGGCACTGGGCGCACGTTATCCATGAAGAGATGGGCGTGGAGGTGGTGTCGGTCTACACAAAATTCGGCCATCAGGGGGATATGGAAAAAGGCATCGCCCGTTGTGAGGCCGGGGCGCTGGCCATCGACGATCCTAACGAACTCGAGTCGCTGGAAGCGATGTACAAGCTGAAACCGGATGTCATCTTCACCGGCAAACGTCCTGGCGAAGTGGCGAAGAAAATTCGCGTGCCGTATCTGAACGCGCACGCTTATCACAACGGCCCTTACAAAGGCTTCGAAGGCTGGGTGCGTTTTGCGCGCGATATCTATAACGCCATCTACTCGCCAATCCATCAACTGGCAAAACTCGACATCAGCCAGGATCAGATCCCGGCAGACCAGGGCTTCTCGACGGCGCGCATGATCTCTGATGTTGGACTGAGTGAAGACGTACGTAACAGCGATCGGATGCGTGAATACACCGGCGGCTACGACAGCGTCACGAAATTACGTCAGCGTGCATACCCGGATTTCTCCGGCGAAGCAGCGAGCCGTCAGGAGGCCGTATGACTCAGGATGAAAAAGTTGAGCTGATGATCGACTACATCATGAAGCACTGCCTGTGGCAGTTTCACTCCCGCAACTGGGATCGTGAAAAACAAAATGCAGGTGTGCTGGGGAAAGCGCGTGAGTTGCTGTGCGATGAGCCGGTGACGCTGGAAACCCCTGCGGATCGTTGCTACTGGGTTGACGCCATGGTGTTGGCAGATGCGTATCGTGCGCGTTTTACGTGGTTGCAGACCATGACCAAAGAGGCGATCGCTACGCTAATGACGGCGCTGCATGAACGCCTGGATTACCTGACGATTACCGGTTCGCTGAATGCGGAATTAACCGATAAGCGCTACTAAAAGGGGCTGACCATGTCTTGTGAATTAAAAGCGAAAGATCGCACCGGGGTCATCAACCCCATTTTTACCTGTCAGCCTGCCGGGGCGCAGTATGTCAGCATCGGTATTAAAGACTGTATTGGCATTGTCCACGGCGGCCAGGGCTGCGTGATGTTTGTCCGTCTGCTGATTTCGCAGCACCTGAAAGAGAGCTTCGAGATCGCCTCGTCGTCGGTTCACGAAGATGGAGCGGTTTTTGGCGCGCTGGATCGGGTTGAACAAGCGGTGGATGTGCTGCTGATGCGTTATCCGCACGTTAAAGTCATCCCAATCATCACGACCTGCTCGACCGAGGTGATTGGCGATGACGTTGACGGAGTCGTGCGCAAACTCAACGACGGCTTGCTCAAAGAGAAATATGCCGGGCGTGAAGTACACCTGATTCCAATCCACACCCCGAGCTTTGTGGGCAGTATGATCAGCGGCTACGACCTGGCGGTCCGTGACATGGTGAAATATTTTGCCCGCAAAGGGGAACCGAACGGCAAAATCAACCTTATCACCGGCTGGGTTAACCCTGGCGATGTGACGGCATTGAAGCACCTGTTGGCAGAGATGGATATCGATGCGACGGTGTTGTTTGAAATCGAAGCGTTCGACTCGCCGCTGATGCCGTCCGGCAACCATGTGTCCCACGGCAACACCACCATTGCCGATTTGGTGGATACCGCGAATGCCAGTGCAACCCTTGCCCTGAACCGTTACGAAGGGGCAAAAGCGGCCCGTTATCTGGAGGAAACCTTCGAGGTTCCGGCACTGATTGGCCCGACGCCGATTGGTATTCGTAACACCGATACCTTCCTGCATAACCTGAAAACGCTGACCGGCAAACCTATTCCGGCGTCGCTGGTTCGTGAGCGTGGGATCGCTCTTGATGCGCTGACCGACCTGGTACATATGTTCCTGGCCGATAAGAAGGTGGCGATTTACGGCAACCCGGACCTGGTGGTGGGCCTGGCGGAATTCTGCCTCGACCTGGAGATGAAGCCGGTTCTGCTGCTGCTGGGGGATGACAACGCCAGCTACGATAAGGACCCGCGTATTCAGGCGCTGCAACAGCAGGTGGCATACAAAATGGAGATCATCACCAACGCGGATCTGTGGGAAATGGAAAAGCGCATTACCTCAGGAGAGATTGAGCTGGATTTGATTCTCGGTCACTCGAAAGGGCGTTTTACCGCCATCGACAACCAGATCCCGATGGTCCGCGTGGGCTTTCCCACCTACGACCGCGCAGGGCACTACCGCCATCCGGTGGTGGGTTATGCCGGGGCCATCTGGCTGGCGGAACAAATGGCGAACTCGCTGTTTACCGATATGGAATACAAGAAAAACAAAGAGTGGATCCTCAACGTCTGGTAATCCCCGACATCCCACCCGACCGGGGTTCGCCCCGGTCATACACAGGATAAGGCTATGTCCACATTACTGTTTGAGAGTGAGGAGCAGCGCTTCGCCCGCTGCTATGAACATGCCTGCGGCTATCACCGCCGTGCGCGGCTTCTGGTCAATCAGACCTCATCGGCAAGCCTGGTTTTCAACGTTGCGGCGATAGCCGTGGAGTGCTATCTCATCGCCCTGTGCGCGCTGCATGGCGAAATGCCGATGAACCATAACTACCGCAGCCTGTTACGCAGTGTGGAAGGTAAAACCCAAATCGACGCTACACTGCGTGACGATATTCATGCGCTGGATAGCATTTTTGGTATCTGCTCGATTGATGACTACCATCACGGCACGCCGAATGACGAAGACAAAGTACGCATTCTTGCTATCTGCGACGCCATCGACACGCTGATCCATGCAGACCAGGCGCGCTTGACCGGCATCCCCGTGGAGAAAACGCGATGATGCAAACCTTTATGCCGCCAGGCCACCCGCACGGCGAAATGCGCCGCGATGAGCGTGAGATTTGCGACCCGGCAGATATCGATACCATTCTCACCCAGCAGCGGGTGATGTATATCGCCTTATCCAGCGATGACGTGCCCTTTGTACTGCCGGTGTTCTATGTCTGGAACGGCACCTCTCTCTATTTCCACTCCGCGCGTGGCGGCAGCAAGATTGAGATCATGAAAAAGAACCCGGCCATCTGCTTTGCCATCACCCACTATGGCGGGATTATCGAAGATGAACTGGCCTGTAATTTTGAGGCCCGGCATCGCACGGTCATTGGCCTCGGCACGGCGAGTTTCGTTCAGGACGATGCGGAAAAAATCGCCATGCTGCATCAGTTGATGGCGCGTTTTACGGAGAAAATCTTCACCTTTCCGGCGGCAAATTTGACGGCAACGCAGGTAATTCGCATCGATATTACGTCGATGAAGGGTAAACAACATGGGTTTTGAGCAGAGGGCGTCATGAAAATAGCCGTTTTTGTTGACGATATGGGGCAGATCGCACCGCTGGGTCAGTCCGGAACGGTGCTGTTGTTTACCCGCGAGGTACAGCAATGGCGCGTCTGCCAGCAGTTTCCGTTTGCTTTGACGCCAGAAATGTCGCTGGCGGAGATCCGTGAGCATACCCTGTCGCTGCTGACACAGTTGCCCGAGTGCCGCCATTTTGTCGCCCGGGATATCCACGGCGCGCTGCTGGCGTGGATCGATGGTAAAGGGCTGACGATGTGGAAATGTATCGGGCGCCCGCTGGATGCGCTTGATCGTATTGCGGCACAGATCCCTCCTGCGACAGAACCGCGGCTATTGTACCCCGAGGTCTTTATCGAACCGGGGGAAACGGAAGGGCAGTTCCGGGTTGATCTGATCAAGGCGCTGTGCGGCGGCGGGGCGCACACCTCAAAGCGCGTACTGATGCCTTTATTTGAACAGTGCCAGTTCACGCGCCTTGAGATCACCTGCGATCATCTGCCGAAATGGTTCTCCTCGCTGGATCCCACCCGGCTGCGTTACCAGGTGATGCCGGCCGTTGACGGTGTACTGCGGGTGATCGTCACACCGGTTACCGCTGCCGCCGTGGGCTAATGTGGGAAAGCCGACAAACCTGTTCATGGTCGTACATTGTTTGTCGGATAAGTCTGTATTTTTAATTAAAATTAAATAAATTCAAAAAGTTAAATTTGTTTTTTAACAATAACGGCTGGCGCTGATTTTGCACCGCTCGATTAACCGCCGCGGCACACGCCCGCGGCGGCTCGCCCAGAACCTGAATGTTGATTGATCGGGAGACCTGCGATGCACCGTGAGAAACGAAACCTGGCCGCGACGGGCATATTGCCTGCGCTGCTGGCAGAACCGCTTTCATTTAGCTGTCGATTGGGGGAGTGCCGTTCGGAACTGATGCCGCTGCTGTCTGAGGTCAGCAAAGTGGTCAGCGTCGAAGGAGAGCTGTCACGCACGCTTAAGCTGGTGCTGGAGCTGATGCAAAAACATATGCAGGTGATCCGTGCCATGATCACCCTCTATGACGCCAGTTGCGATCAGATTTTCATTCATGAAAGTTACGGCCTCTCCCCGGAAGAGGTCAAAAAAGGGGTCTATTCTCCGGGCGAAGGCATCACCGGGCGGGTAATCGAAACCCGACAGCCGATCATCGTGCCGCATATCGCCGACGACCCGTTATTTCTTAACCGCACCGGAAGCTGGGATAAACACCGTGACGGCCAGCATTCGTTTATCTGCGTGCCGATTATTCGTGGGCTAAAAGTGATGGGTACCATCGGGATCGAGCGGGTTTACAACAACGTGCAACTGCGTTTTCTCGATCTTGAAGTGCTGCGGGTGATTGCCGCCATTATTGCGCAGGCGGTGGAACTTCATCTGCTGGAGCGAGCCCATCAGAAAGTGTTACAGGCGCAAAGCGCGGCGATGCGTTTAAGTACTGACAAGTTCAAGCCCGCCAATATTATTGGTAACTCCCGCGCCATGCAGTCGATTTACCAGCTTATTGAAAAAGTCAGCCACGCCCGGACCACGGTGCTGATATTGGGCGAAAGTGGCGTCGGCAAAGAACGGGTGGCGACCGCCATTCACCAGAATAGTCACTGTGCGAGTGGGCCCTTTATCAAATTCAACTGCGCCTCGCTGCCGGAAAGCGTCATTGAAAGTGAGTTGTTTGGCCACGAGAAGGGGGCGTTTACCGGGGCGATTTCGCGCCGCGCCGGGCGTTTTGAAGAGGCCGACGGAGGGACCATTTTTCTTGATGAGGTGGGGGAGTTGTCACCTTCGGCCCAGTCAAAGCTACTGCGGGTGATTCAGGAGCGCAGCTTTGAACGGGTAGGGAGCAATGACACGTTGCGGGTCAACGTCCGTATTCTGGCTGCGACCCATAGGGACCTGAGTGAAATGGTGCAAAAGGGGACCTTTCGTGAAGACCTCTACTATCGACTCAACGTCTTTCCCATTACCATCCCGCCGCTACGGGAGCGGGGCAACGACATTTTTATCCTCGCCGACCACTTCAACGCACGCTTTGCACACGAGCAGGGTGTCGACATTCCCACGATTGCCACGCCGGCACTCAATATGCTGCTCAATTACGACTGGCCTGGGAACGTGCGTGAACTGGAAAATGTGATGGAGCGGGCAGTGCTGCTGGCCGATGAAGGCATCATTAACACCTGGCATTTGCCGATTAGCTTACAACCTATCATTGACCACGTGATTGAACATGGCGGGCTGGAGGCGCGTCTCGCCCGTGTCGAGCATGACCTGATTATTGAAACGCTGACCACCTTTCAGGGCAATGTCTCCCGTGCGGCGGCGCACCTGAACATGACGCGCCGGGCGCTGGGACTGCGGCTGGAAAAATACCAGGTAAACTATAAGCAGTTTCGGGGCTGAGTCAGACGATGACGCGAAGTAAAACTGCCATGATCGAGACCCCCGAGCGGCCAGCGCTGCGCCATGCACCGCGGCCAATCATCGCCCACTCGCCAGCCATGCAGCAGGTGGTGCTTCGCGTGCAGCAATATGCCTCTGTGCAGACGCCGGTGTTATTACGCGGTGAGTCAGGGACCGGCAAAGACACCATCGCCCACGCGCTGCATCACGGTTCGCCCTGGCGGGAGGGGCCGTTTGTGAAATTAGGCTGCGACCATGTGAGCGATGAAGAGGTTCTGTTTTTGCTGCTGGGGGATGTGTCCCGGGCAACGCAAGGCCCAGGAGCGCTGGCGCGCGCGGCAAAAGGCACCTTGTTCTTAAGCGAGATTGGCCATTTCTCGTTGCGCCTGCAACAGCTGCTATTGCAGATACTACAACAGAAAAGTTTTACCTCACCTATCGATAACATGCCGCACTGCGGAGATACCCGCCTGGTCTGTGCCAGCGAGGTCAACCTTGAACAACAGGTGGCGGAGGGGGAATTTCTGCCCGAACTTTACTATCGGCTACATGTCGCGAACATTGTCTTACCACCGATGCGCGATCGCCGGGAAGATATCGTGGCACTGGTGGACGACTTTTTTAGCCGATTTAATTGCCGTAATCACACCCACGTGATCATGACGCCCGATGCGTTGGCGCCGCTGTATATCTGCCAGTGGCCTGATAATTTGCGCGATCTGGAAAACTGCCTTGAATATGCGGTTCTGCACCGCAAAGACGATCTGATTGAACAGTTGCCCTGCATTCACAGCGTATGCCTGCGTAAGCAGCTGAATTTGCGTATTGATCACTATACCAAACGGCGCAAAAGCACTGCGTCTGCGCCGGCACTGTGGGACCCTTGTGCCGCACCGCCTCATGTTCAGCTGCCGCTTGCGGTATCCGTCAGCGGCAGCGATGTGGACGATGACATTCGCCACCGCTTTATCGCCGCACTGGAAAAGAGTGGGTGGGTGAAAGCGAAAGCGGCACGGCTATTAAATATCACGCCGCGCCAGCTCTATTACGCATTGCAGAAACTCAACATCGAAGTACGAAAATTCTAAAGAGTCGCGCGCAATCGCAGGCGCTGTCCTTAACACCCTGAACTATAGCAACGGTCTGTTCCACAATGTATTGGACTGTGGGCCTGATACGATGGTAACTCTCCCGACAGAGCGGTTCGTTTACTTCCCGAGATTTTCAGGCAAGAAGATGAGTTTGTCTTTATCGCCGACATAAGGCGTGCAGGCCGCTTGCGTGCCACGGTCTCAGAGAGGGGAGCCGATCTGCGCCGAAAGATTGCCGCACGCGCTGCACAGTGGGGGGGCCTTTTTGGCGCGGATGACCTGATCATTACCGCAGGTGCAACACAGGCGCTACGTCTGGCGCTCCACGCCATGTGCCGGCCAGGCGATGTCGTGGCGATTGAGCAGCCCGCCTACTTTGGCACGCTCCTGCTACTGGAGGATCTGGGGCTGAAGGCATTACAGATTCCCACTGACCCTGTTGAAGGTTTATTGCTGGCGCCCCTTGAAGACGCGATTCTGCGCCACCGACCTGCCGCCGTTCTGGCTTCACCCACGGTGCAAAATCCGTTGGGTGCCAGCATGACTGTTGAACGCAAGCGGGATCTGGTGACCCTGCTTGCCAGTCAGGACATTCCTTTAATTGAGGACGACGTGTATGGCGATCTGGCCGGTGGCGCGCAGCGTCCGCCAGCGTGTAAAGCCTTCGACAGATGCGGAAATGTCATTTACTGCAGCTCACTGTCTAAAACCCTGGCGCCGGGCTGGAGAATTGGCTGGATTGTGGCCGGACGCTATCACTCAACGGTATTGCAGGCCCGCATGGCGGGGGAGTGGGCAGGCGCACCGCTGATTGAAGCCGCGGCGAACGAGATCCTGGCCAGTGGTGATTATGACTGACATCTGCGGTACCTGAAGCGGCGGATTGCGGAAGGCCTCCGGGCTATCATCGCAAAGGTTGAAACAAGCTTCCCGCCGGGCACGCGCGTTGCCGCGCCAGCAGCCGGTTTTCTGATTTGGGTAACACTCCCGTCCGGGATAGATGCGCTGGAGGTCCATCGTCGCGCACTCGCCCTTGGGATTGGGGTCAGTCCGGGACCGCTTTTTTCGCCGGGGGCGGCAGAACTGCAAAACTACCTGCGGTTGAACTGCGCGAATGAACCCACCCGCCAGCTTTTGAATGCAGTGGAACAACTCGGTCTTTTATGCCATGAATTGCTCAGGGGATATTGACAGCGGATATTTCCAGAGGCCAGGTAATGCACCTTCTGAACGTGGCGGATAGGAAATTATTGGTTGGATCAGGATATCGGAATATCACTAAACGTGAAGGGGGCGTTTTAGCGGGAGGCTTACAGGAGGCGAACGCCGAAACAAGCGCAAAGGTGAGCCAATAAAAAACCTGCTGCGAGCAGGCTTTTTATTGGCTCATGGCACGAACGATTAGGGGTTCCCCAGCAGGGCGGAAAGACGCGCCACCACATCGACACATCCGGCCAGCACCAGATTGCCGTTTAACAGGCCATTATCGGCGAGAAACGCATTACTGCCTCCGCCCGCTTCGACAATGATCAACATCCCCGCCAGCGCGTCCCAGCTGTTCATGTGCTCTTCGTAATAGGCATGCACCTGCCCGGTGGCAACGTGGGCGAGCATCAGCGCCCCGGCACCAAAGCGGCGATACTCCATGCCGGCATTGAGCACGCAGGCCAGGGTACGGGTATAGTGTTCGACCGGCGCGCGACTTGAGCGCCCCATACCGATAACCACCGTTTCCGGATCCGGCTCGCGTAGCGTCAGACGCCGATCGTTAAGAAACGTCCCTGCGCCACGGCGGGCAAAGAAAAACTCATTCCGATCCGGGGCGTAAATCATCCCCAGCTCCGTGGTGTTCTCGCGAACGTAAGCCAGTGAGATGCACCAGTAATCCATCCCCTGAATATAGTTGGTCGTCCCGTCGATAGGGTCCAGCACCCAGGTGCCGTGCTTACCGGCCTGCAGACCGCTCTCTTCCCCGAGAAAGCCATCCTGCGGGCAGTGGGCGTTCAGCCAGCGTTTGATCTCTTTTTCCACATACAAATCGGCGTGTGAGACAAAATCCTGGCGGGCTTTTTTGTCCACTTGTAGTCCGGCATTACGTAATGCCTGCGCTTCTGCGCCCAACTGGCGAATCAATATACATAATGATTGCTGCTGTTCTTCCGTCATGGCCTGCTCTTATTGAGATAATGGCGACGTGCGCCGGGAAATGAGTTGCACATCCACCCAGGTGGTTCGCGAGGGCTGTAACGGATCGTCAGCGCGTTCCAGCAGGCGGGTTAATGCCTGACGGGAAATCTCCTCAACGTCCTGATGCAGGGTGGTGAGCTGATAACTGTATTGCGCCGTTTGTGGCGTATTGTCAAAACCAATGAGCTGAAAATCGTCTGGGGCGTGCCTGCCGCGCTGGCGCATCCCGTCAAGAAAACCGCAGGCGAGCTGCGCATTGGCGCAGAAGATGCCATCAAGGGTCTCATCGGCTCCGACAGCGGCCTGAAACCCACCGTCATAGCCTTCGGTGGGCGCGATAATCGCCTGCAGATTGTGGGCGGTGTCAACACCGAAGGTCTGTAGCGCCTGGTAAAAGGCATCGCCGCGCATTCGCCCGGCCCAGGTGGAGTGCGCGGTATTAAGCCAGCCGAAACGACGGCAGCCGTTGCGCGCCAATTGCCCGGCTGCGAGTGTTGCACCGTAGACGTTGTCTGAGCTGACGTAATCCACAAAGGGGATATCCGGTTGGCGGTTGATGCCCACCACTGGGATCTGTTGCGATACGCACTCATTTACCAGCGATTCCGGTGGCTGACCTGAGGTAACGATCACCCCGGACACACGGAACTGGGAAAAACGGCGCAGCGTGCGGGCAAGGTCTTTTTCGCTGCGAATTTCACTCACCAGCGCCTGAAAACCACAGCGCTGGATCTCGCTCAGCAGGGCATCCAGCAAGCTGCTGCGAAACGGGTCGCTGATGCGTGAGACAATCACGCCAATCAGATGGCTGCGGCGGCGATTGAGTCCTTGCGCGAGAAAGTTAACCTGATAACCAAGCTCCTCCGCCGCGCGCAGGACTCGCTCCCGGGTGTCGGGAGAGATACTGCCGTTGTTGCTCAGTGCGCGCGAGACCACCGCCCGTGAGACGCCCGCCCGGCGGGCTACATCCTGCGCGGTGACGCTCTGTTTACGGGGGACTGAATTCATGCCGGGCGTTCCTCAGTGGAAATCTCGAGGGGATTGAGCGTCCATTCAAGACCGTCATGGCTGACGAACAACCCGTTCCACGGCTGGCAAGCGCGCTGAAGGTCAGGCAGTATCGCATCGTTACAGTGATAGAGCCCCAGTGCCGGGAGATTCAGTTGCTGAAACAGCGCCAGGCAGGAGGGGAAATCGCCGTGTGACGCGTCATTGCTGAGCGGCGTCAGTGACGCACACTCCTGGAAAGCGAGACCGGCGCCATCCATAAGCGCCACCGACGCCGGCGTTGGGCGACCGTCACCACTGTAAAACAGCGTCTGCTTGCCCTGGGTGATACGAATGGCGCGGTTGGTGAGCTCATGCCGGGTTTCGGCGGTCTGAATATGCCAGTCGTGCCACGTCCATGCGTCGGAGGTGTCGCGCCAGTCGAGATCAAAACACAACGTGGTCTGCGGCCAGTGGGCGAGCGCTGCCAGTTGCATCAGTACGGGGCGCTGCTGCGGTTGACTGTAAATAATCACCGCTTTCTGGCGCGAGAAGCTGTGCCAGTAGTTCAGCAGCGCCGTCAGCCCGGTACAGTGATCCGGGTGAACGTGGGTAAAATAGACGGCGTCGATATCATTGACGTCTCCCCCGCGCTGCCACAAGGCCCGGGGAATGGTGGGGCCGCAGTCAATTAACCATTGTCGGTTCGCCTCATCGATTATCCGTAGCGCAGAGGTATTTTGTTCGCGGGAGAAGGCGCTGCCGCACCCAAGCACATCTATTTTCATTTTCCCTCACCAAAAATGTTTGACGCTTAATTAAATTGTCACAAATACCCGACAAAGTAGGCTCACATAATGTCGAGTCAACATTGCATTTTTTTTACATTCGAATGAACACGTGTTCATTGCAGTAAAAACAGTCAACGCAGCGATTTTTGGGTAATGAATATGAGTTATTTACAGATTGCCGGGCTTAAAATTAGCTATGGCGAAAAGGTTGTGTTGCATAATATCGATTTGCATGTCGAGAAAGGCGAGATGATTGCCCTGTTGGGGCCGTCCGGCTGCGGAAAAACAACGCTTCTCAATGCACTTTGCGGTTTTATTCCGGTAAACACCGGGGAGATTACCGTTGCCCATCGCGATATTACCCACAGTGCTCCGGAGCAGCGCAATATTACAATGGTATTTCAAAGCTACGCGCTGTGGCCGCATCTGACGGTGGCGCGCAATATTGGCTATGGGCTGAAACTGCGCAAATGGCGTCGTGACGATATTGACCACCGCGTCACGGAACTGCTCAGCATCGTCAATTTGACCGGTCTGGCGGATGTGAAGGTGACGGAGCTTTCCGGCGGGCAGCGCCAACGTGTTGCTCTGGCGCGGGCGCTGGCCATTGCGCCGGACGTGCTGGTGCTGGATGAACCCTTGTCGAATCTCGATGCAAAAGTGCGTCTCAACGTGCGTCATGAAATTAAAACCTTGCAAAAACGTCTCGGCTTTACCTCATTAATTGTGACCCACGATCAGCAGGAAGCGCTGGTTATGGCCGACCGCATTGCGGTGTTAAATAATGGCCACATCGAGCAAATAGGCACGCCGGAAGATATTTATCAGCGTCCCGCAACGCCATTTGTTGCAGATTTTATGGGGGCGGACAATAAAATATCTGCCAACGAGCTCTTCGCCGCTCAGGATATTTCCCTGCGCGCGCCAGGGAAATGTTCCGCTGACGATTTTCGCGATCGTACTTTTTATTTTCGCAGCGCCGATACGGTGCTCAGTGCGTTAACCGCCCACGCGCCTGACGAGGGCTTAACCTTGAATGGGGTGGTCGAACAAAGTGCTTTTATTGGCAGTTTATACCGCCACAGCGTGCGCTGCCGTGACCGCGTATTACTGGCGGACTCAACCCAGAACTGGCCCGCACAGTCATCCGTCCGACTGCACGTTCCAGCCGCCGCGTTACATATTTTTCCATCGTCTTAAGCAAGTTGACTTCATTGTGTTCATTTTGGGGATAGACCATGTTTACTCAAACGAAAGCTGCGGTAGTGACTGCATTGTTTCTGAGCTACGGCGCACAGGCCGACACCATTCTGAACGTTGCCACAGCAGGCGATCAGAATATGGTGGATTACGTGAAAACCTGGCTGGGGCCGAAGTTTGAAGCGGCGCATCCGGGGGTAAAAGTGCAGGTGGTGGGTACCGGTCCTGGGGATGCCGGCTCGAATAAAATCATCGAGAAACTGAGTGCGCAAAAAGAGAGTGGCGCGAAGACCTGGGATATTGATGTGGCGGTCGTTCACCAGAAAGCCGGTGGCGAGTTGGTGGAGAAGGGGCTGCTGGAGAAATATCGCCAGCAGATTAGCACCGGCAGCATGGTGAGCGCGGATAACGCTAAAAATGCCCTCGGCGTGAACGTCGACGGCTACGTGATGCCGATGTTCTTAAGCCAGACCGCTATCGCGTGGAACAGCGAAGCCATCAAAACGCCCCCGGCGTCTTACGATGAACTGGTGAGTTGGGTGCAGAAAAACCCGCAGGCTTTCGGCTATAACGGCATCAAAAACGGCATGTCCGGCGTGAGCTTTGTGGTGGGCTGGATGTACGCTTATGGTACGGATGCCCGGCGTCTGTCTGCGCTGCCTTACGACAAAGGCGTGGAGAAAAACTGGAGCCAGGCATACGAGAAGCTAAAGGCCTTCAATAAGAATGTGACCTTCACGCCAGGCAATGCCGGTACGCTCGATATGCTCAGCCGCGGCGAGATCACCATGGGGCCGGTATGGGTGGATATGTTCTACAGCTGGAAAGATCAGGGCAAGCTGCCGCCGTCTATCAAGCTGGCGCTGCTGTCGCCGGGTATGCCGGGACAGCCGATGTACTACGTGACCCCGGCGAAGGCGGCAAACCCACAGCTGGCGCGTGAGTTTATCGAGCTGGCAACCAGCCCGGACGTGCAGGCGCAGGGGATCGTGAAACAGTTTAACTGGTACCCAGGCATCGATGCGGAGCACGTGAAGCCGAAGCTGGATCCGGCAACCTGGCAGAAGCTGTTCGCGGAAATCTCCCCGAAAGCGCTGGCGGACTATGGCAAAAGCTTCCCGATAACCCCTTACTTTGACGACATAAAAGAAGGCTATGAAAGCCAAGTCGCCAACTAATTATCGCTAAGGCTCAGGCGCGGCATGACGTCGCCCTGAGCGTTTCTTTTTCTGATGTCAGGTTTGCTATGCGCCGTTCGTTGAAATATCTGTTACTGGTCGCGCCTGCCGCGCTGATGATCGCCGTGCTCTTTTTGTACCCGCTCGGGTTTTCGCTGATTGTCGCGTTTACCAGCGATGTGCGGCAGTTGACTCTGGCCCATTTCGCTAAGGTTTATGCCCTCTATTCCAGCGATATTGCCTTTACGGTGGTGATTGTGCTGACCTCCGTGGCGCTGCTGGCCGCGATGTCCATTACGCTCTCGGCGGTGATCACCTTGTCACCCTGTCGGCCGATTGTGCATATGCTGGGGTTCTTGTACCGTCTGCCGCTGTTTATCCCCTTTGTTGTGGCAGCGCAGATGATGCGGACCTTCCTGGCCAAAAACGGCCTGATGAACAATGCGCTGGTGGCCACCGATCTGTTTACGCCGATGGAGACTGTCTCCTGGCTGGGCTGGAAAGGGATCATCATTACCTTTGTCTGGAAACAACTGGCGTTCGCCACGCTGCTTATCTGCGGCGCGATGGCGGCGTTGGAGTCGTCGCAAATTCTGGCCGCTCGCAATCTCGGGGCCTCGCGTCCGCGTATTCTGTTCGACATTATTCTGCCGCAGGTGCTGCCTGCTATCGGCGTGGCGTTGGTGATCTCTACCGTGACCATGATGTCGGTTCTTTCCGTACCGCTGATGATCGGTGTCGGCACGCCGACGATGATGACCGTGGACATGGCGTTTCGTGTCAATTCATATGGCGACTACGCGGTGGCCAATGCGCTGGGTGTGGTGTCACTGCTGATTTGTGGTGCACTGTCGTGGTTCTACCTGCGTCACAGTCTGCAACAGAAGGGAGGAGACTTATGAAAGAGGTCAGTATGGCTTTGCCGGAGACGTGGCTGGCGAAAGGGCGTCGAAAATTGAGCGCCAGTCTGCTGCTCCAGACGCTGCTGTTGGTTTTTATGCTGCTGGCGATGTTTGGCCCGCTGCTGAACTTACTCATCTGGACGGTGGCGGAGAGCTGGTTTTTCCCCCATGCGCTGCCCAGCCAGTGGGGGCTGAAATACTGGTATCAAGTGTTCAGTCCCTACAGTGATGTTTCCGGTTCACTCCTCACCAGCGTGCTGATCGCGGTGCTGTCGGTGGGGGTGTGTCTGTTGATTTCGGTGCCGGCAGGTTATGCGCTGTCACGGCGAGGGATGCCGCTGCGGGTGCTGTTCATGCTGCTGTTTTTGATTCCGCAGGCGTTTCCGAACCTGACAGTGTACATGAATATCGCCCGGCTTTTTTATCAGTGGGGGTTAAACGGTACGGTAGCGGGAGTGGTGCTGGTGCATAGCATGCACGGCCTGATGTACTCGGTATGGATCTGCGTGGCGGCCTTTTCCGCCGTAGACCCGTTGCTGGCGAGGGCGTCGCGTAACCTCGGTGCCGGGCCGATGTACACCTTCTGGCATATTGTGCTGCCGCAGGCTTCGCCGGGCATTATTGCCGCCAGTATTTTTGTCTTCCTCGAATCGCTGGATGAATTTACCGGCACATTTTTCGTCGGCGCACCGGACATCAGCACGCTGCCGCTGCTGCTGTACAACGCCAGTATGTCGGGGAACTATCAGGTGTCGTCCATTACCGCCCTGATTCTGTTGGTACCGTCGCTGCTGTTTATGCTGGTCATCCATAAGTTTATGCGCCCGGAGATGTTGTCGAAGCTGGGCAAAGGGTGAGGAGGAAGGGCCTGCTCTCAATAGCCGAACGGGCGTACTCAACGCATCAGTATGGATAGCTAATCTGTTCCGGCTGAGGCCACATAATAACTTCACCGTGGTGGAGAGAGGTCAGCACTTTGGCCTGGCGGCGCAGCGTCGCACAGTAGGCATTATCGTAGGAGCCCATGGCGCGGTATGGATAGCCGTCACCTGTGCGCCGATGACGTCCAGAAAGTAGTTAAGTTCATCGGGCGTGAAGCCTGTGAAGCCGCAAGCGGCGTGGTGCGTGAAGACCTTGACCGCCTGATATGTCAGAGGTCAGGTCTTGTGTCTGAGAACACGGACGGCTGAAAACGGGATGCGAAAATCCACCTCTCCCAACGGTTCTTGGGTAAAGTCAAACGAAGGTTAAACGAAACGCTTTCTTCAACCCGATGCTGTATATAACGATTAAAGATGTAACCGCTAAGGATTATATTCACGCAGGGGACTGAATGGATTCATGACCTGATGCTTTGTCTTGGTATTCAACATGGGAATCCATCACCCGGAGAAAATATGACCTTTTTGAACATATTGATTTTGGCAGTCATTCAGGGACTGGCTGAGCTGTTGCCCGTTTCCAGCTCGGCACATGTTATTATGGCGGAAAAAATTCTGGGGCTTAACCCAAGTGCACCAGACATGACATTGCTGTTGGTTATGCTGCACACGGGGACTATGTTTGCCGTTATCGTTCATTTCTGGAAATCCTGGTGTGTAACTTATTTTAGCTCTGGCGCGGCGTTTAAACATTATGCTCTGCGCATCATTATTGCCACCATGATGACGGGGATCGTAGGATTAACCTTGCAACATATCATCAAGGTTTATTTCTCTGGCAATACACCAAATTTCGAAATTGAATCACTGTTCAGCAACAGTAAACTGATTGCTTCCGGGCTTGTCGTTTCAGGTATTCTCATCATTATCTCGTCACGAATAAAAGAAAGTCACAGCAAAAGTCTCTCTTTAATCCAGTCCGTCATTGTGGGGATGGTTCAGGGACTTTGTCTGCCTTTTCGCGGGTTATCCCGTTCCGGCGCGACAATTTCTACTGCATTATCCGTAGGCGTTGCCCGAAAAACCGCAGAAGAATTTAGCTTTGCGCTGGCGGTTGTGCTGACACCTATTGTCATTGTTAAAGAGGTGGCGCGCGCTTTCCATGCCGGTGCCGCACTCCATGATGTCTCACCGACCGTTTTATCCATCATTCTGCCGAGTTTACTGGGTATGGTATTCAGTTTTATCGCCGGTTTAGTGGCGCTTCGCTGGCTAGCAGGCTGGCTTGAACATGACAAGTGGCACCTTTTTGGCGGCTACTGTCTTCTTGCCGCCTGCGCCGTTCTTTGGATAGGGTAATCCTTATCGTAGTGGCGCGTAATATACCCTAAATAATGCGCGTCGCAGGACAAAGCCTTCCCCTTTCGGGAACCGCGCTTACGTTGTTCCCGAAAGGAGAGGCCATAGGCCGAATCACGCGGCAATGCCGTGAAGTCACAGGCGCTTATCGGTGTCAGTGGCTGAGATGCGCGTGTTGAGTCAACGCCCCTTCAGCGTAAAGTCGATGAATCGCGGTGACTGGCAGAGTTTGATAATCCCGTGGTGAGCGATACCCCAGCGTGCTGTGTGTGGGATGTTCATGGTCATTACTGAACGCCAGCGTCAGATTCATCACCGCCACTTAACTGTCCGGTTTTGGCATGAGATCGCTGTCATCACGTTTAATCGTCTTCACGAACGATTTTGCGATACCGTTGTTTTCCGGGTCGCGTACCGCTGTCGTGCACGGCTCAATCCCTGGCATTCGGGCGAATGCCCTCGTTTTATGGACTTGTAAGCCTAACCATTATCCGTCAGCCATTCCACATTGCCTGAACGTGGCCGATCTGCGCAATAGACGTTTTCATAAGTATTCTTCGGAATGTCTGAATGTCCTGAGGTGTCAAGCCATCAGCTTAACAATGCCAGTCTGCTGCAAACCTTCCGAAGCAACCGTTTCTCTCGGAGATGCCCCTCCTGTAAACGCCGTTTCCCAGCCAGATATCCTCCTTCGACCCGGTATGTGTAACCGTTAAAGAACATTCCGTAATGGAATGTTATGTATTCTAAATATTCACATTTTAGAATGTACTGAATAGAGTATGATTGCCCTGTTGTTTTTAGTCTGCCAGCCTTCTATAACGAAAAATTTATATTAATTAAGGCATTTAAATGAAAGATAAAACTTCTTCCTGTCTTATGCGTTTAACCATTCAAGATATACTGGAGTGGATAGAGTTTAATTTAGCAGAAGAGCTAACACTTCGAGTCCTGGAAGAAAAAACAGGATACTCCCAGTGGCACTTTCAAAAAAGTTTCAAAGAAGTTACTGGTATGTCTCCAGGTGTATATATAAAGAATCGTAAAATGGCTATTGCCAGTGATTTACTAACAGAAACAAATAGCTCAATTACGGAGATCGCAATGTATCTCGGTTACAGACAGCAATCAGCCTTCTGTAGGTCATTTCGACAGCATTATCATTTAACTCCACGCCAATATCGTCTTAAATCACGAACCTGACCCATTCAGTAATCGTCCTTCTCTAAGGGAAATCTGAATGATATAGGAATTGACAAATAACAATTCCCCAGTAGAAACCCATTGACAGGTATCATTATGATCCATAAAAAAGATTTACGGCAAACATCTCAACCTATTACTCGCTGGTTGACTTTCGTAGGCACTCTTCTTGCTCAGTTCGCGTTGGGTTCGGTATATACCTGGAGTTTATTTAATAGCCATTTTGCAACACAGCTCCACACTACTGTTCCAAATGTAGCTTTCACTTTTGGCATCCTGTGTCTGTGCCTGGCTTTTGCATCCAGTTTTGCGGGGAGGTTACAGGATAAATTTGGTGTTAAATTGCTTACCATATTTTCTGGTGTCGCACTGTTAGTGGGTTTAGGACTGACGGGGATCTCGCATAATCTGACAATGTTGTGGATTTTTGGTGGTGTACTGGTAGGACTGGCCGATGGTATTGGCTACTTACTTACGCTGACCAACTGTATTCGATGGTTCCCGGAACGAAAAGGACTTATTTCCGCTTTATCCATCGGTTGTTATGGGGTGGGATCGTTAGCCTTCAAATTCATTAATATGGATCTGCTTGCCAATAACACATTACATACCGCATTACTGTACTGGGGAGTTATTGCTGCGGTCATTTGCGTTATTGGTGGGCTATTGATGACAGATGCGCCATATCAAAACGTGAAAGTTGCCAGTGGTGCGATCCAAAAAGAATATACTCTGCGTGAAGCTGTTTGTACGGTGCAATTCTGGATGTTATGTCTAATGTTTGGAACCGCAATGATGGGAGGGTTGTACATTATTGGTGTGGCAAAAGATATTGCACAAAGCATCGCTCATCTCGACGGAGTGACGGCTGCCAATGCGGTAACGGTTGTTGCTGTCGCCAACTTGGTTGGTCGTCTTGTGATGGGCATAATGTCCGATAGCATACGCATCATACGAATTGTCACCTTTGGTCAGATAATCCTCCTGGTAGGTATGATTCTGCTTAATTTCTTCCATCTGAGTGAATATAGTTTCTTCTTTGCTCTGGGGTGTGTCGCGTTCAATTTTGGTGGCCACCTTACCACCTTTCCATCCCTGGTGGCTGAGTTCTTTGGTCTTAATAACGTTACTAAGAATTATGGCGTAATTTATCTGGGTTTTGGGATTGGATCTTTCCTGGGGTCCGTGATTGCTTCGGTCTTCGGTGGTTTCCAGTCAACTTTCTGGGTCATCTTCGTTTTAGCCATTATCTCTATCATCTTCTCACTAACAGTGAAGTATCCTGCGAACACTGAGGATGACTCTTATATTCCTTGGGGCATCTGAATTTAACTGAATCAGTTATAAATCGAGTTATGTATACAGAAATGACCATGAGAGTAGTGAGCGTGAGAACCTGTTGATGTCTGATTCGAGGTGGAAAATAAATGATTTTTAATATCTGCTGGTCCCTGCCGTTAACTTTATGTATATTCTTTTCAGCGCGCTGGCTGGCAATGAATAAAATAAAAAACCCTTTATTCAATCCACTCCTCATTACGCTGATTCTCATAATTGTTATCCTGGAATTAGGGCACATTTCTTATGCGAACTATTTCCAGGGTGCTTCTTCACTCAACTCTCTGTTGCAGCCAGCAGTTGTGGCACTGGCTTTTCCTCTTTATGAGCAATTGCTTCAGCTCCGTGCAAAATGGAAATCGTTGCTCTCCATCTGCACGCTAGGTAGCCTTACAGCAATGTTTTCAGGCAGCATTATAGCTTTAGAAATGGGAGCTACGCCTCAAATGGCCGCGACCATCTTGCCTAAATCAGTGACAACGCCCATTGCAATGGCTGCAAGTAGCGCTATCGGAGGTATCCCTGCTATCACTGCAGTATGTGTAATTCTGGTTGGTATTTTGGGGGCTGTACTTGGCCATGTGTATCTGAACATTGTGCACATCAATCACAAGATAGCACGGGGACTGTCAATGGGATCTGCAAGTCATGCGTTGGGCACTTCCCGCTGCGCAGAAATTGACGCAGAAGAAGCCGCATTTAGTTCCGTGGCCCTGGTGCTATGTGGAATCATAACCGCCGTGCTTGCACCCTATGTTTTCAAAATAGTCATGCTTCTCGTCCCCTGGTTACTGAATAAATAATACAGAGGTTATTATTTATGCATATTTCTGCATCGGTTATCGACACTGTTGTTGAATGGATTAATGAGAATTTACATAGAAAACTATGTATTGAAGACATCTCAAATCATTCAGGTTATTCAAAATGGCACATCCAGAGGTTATTTCTTCATTACAAAGGGGAAAACCTGGCAAGTTATATCAGAAGAAGAAAAATGGAGCTTGCAGCTCTTCAGTTAACCAACACTGATGCTTGTATCTACGATATTGCCTTGACTTGCGGGTATGATTCCCGGCAAACGTTTACTCGCGTATTCTCTCGTACCTTTGGGCTGGCGCCTGGAGCCTGGCGTAAAGAGAGCAGAAAACATACAGCAGACTGTTTGCATTAGGTCAGTACACAGCATTATTATTGATATATAACAGAGTATGTAATTATGCCTACATATATGGTTGTAAAAAAATGCATTTTATACTCATTAAGTATAGTTGGTTGTGGGTATATAGAATATGTTTTTATTTTTAATCATCACTGGTAGGGTTATCATTAGTATTGTGAGCTAAGAGTCATTTTAACATGTAACCATGTCACTTAGAACAGGTGAGGAATATACCATGCCTATCACCATTGTGAAATATATACGTGCATTCGTCATAATTTATGTCTGTCTCTACCTGGGTATATTTATAGCACCGGTATTGCCAGTGGTTATTCCGGAAAGTATTCTGGGGTTGATTATTTTGTTCGTTCTTCTTTCATTTCAAATAATCCCTGAGAGGTGGGTTAATCCGGGGTGTACTCTTCTTGTTCGTTATATGGCATTGTTATTTGTTCCAATTGGCGCAGGAGTTATACAATATACGGGTTTACTGCGAGCGCAGTTTGGTCTGATTTTTGTTTCCTGTCTGGGAAGTACCATTATAGTGATGGTTGTGGTGAGTTACACTTCTCATCTCGTGCATAATAAACATGATACTAAAGGGAAGTCATAAGAGATATGCCGCGTATAATTAAATATATCCTCAGTCAATTGCTTAATTTTCAGGCGAGGGCATAAAAAACACATTGTACGGCTAACAGGACTTGTCAGATAAATTTAATTACTAAGCACCGGAGGTGTTATGAAAAATTCTATGCCTGACATAACTAATCAAAAAAAACTTGCCGACATGGAGCATTTTTTATGGTGTGCGCTTATAGCGCTTCATCTGTCTCGCATTGATGGAAAGACCCTCTCACCACTAATGGAGCATATGTTTCTGCAAAACTGGCTTGTTACCGCTAAAAAACAAAGACGTTTCCCTCTGACTATTTCAAAAGACATTGACTACCTTATACAACTTAGCAGAGATCTGGGACCATCAGCAAGGCTAGGTCAACGTTTAGAAACGCTTTGGAAAACCAGTATTATCAGGCCAAAGGATGATTCTCCACTCTCACGATTAACACGCGTTATCCGGATACTTAAATGCCAGGGGTGGTCAGATATCACCCTGAAACAACGAAACTGGACAACGGTTAAGCATGTGGACATAAATACTGCAGCACCGGCAATTTTTATCCTGGGAATTGATTTGGTTGAGTGTTTTTCAGATGATGGTGATATGAGGAGGTCAATGGATATTCTTTCTACAGGTGATGCGGACATATTATGCAATGCATTCAAAATCGAAGGTCTAACTATAAAAAGGCATTCAAAAAATCAGTCTTACTTTACCATTGAAAATTAATTCACCAATGATGGCGCGTTCGTATTTTTGTCGTCACACAGCTGGTTACTATCATTAGAATATTGGCGCTAGAGTATTAATTCTTTTCATCTTAAATATGTGACAAATTATCAATGACGCTAAGAATAAAATTCTTTAAAAGTGACTTTAGAGTCTGTAGCTCCTTTGGCCTCAGATTTTCTCCGGTAGTCTGGTTGTAGCGATCAGCATCAGCTGCTGATCACTGCAACTCAATGATAATGAGAACATTAAATAGCCGGTTGCCTCTGTGGCGTAGAATCATTCAGGTGCTGCAGGAGGAATGCCTGAATTTAACTGGCTGTTCGGGTAGGGCCTTTATTGCGGCACGCTTAATCAGCCGCCAGACTCGTTTAACACTGCGCTGTTGCCCGGTATCACGCAGGTCCAGATGGATCTTGCGATCGCCATACACGCATCCCGGCGCCAGCCAGGCGTGGTTGATCTGCGGCGGTTCATTCAGCTCAAACGCGTTAGTTAGACGCAACGCTCCAGTTAGCGGCAGGAGAGAGTGTCACAAACGGCCCGCCAGGCGTCGCATTGTGATGCCCAATGATTTCCTTTGCTGACAAATGTTCGTTATCCATCGTGGTGTGCGCATCTGACATCAGCACGGTCCTGAATCCCAGCGCCTGCGCAGCAGGTAGTGCCCACACAGGATATCGCTTTCAATAAATATATCACCTGCGTAGTGTATGGCCTTTTGTCATATGCTGACCGCGAAAAGGAAAGTGTTTCGGCTTCCGCTTCTCGCTCACAACAGACCTATACCTCAGTGAGTTTGTCTGCCCGGTGCCAGGCACGGACGTCAGATCCGATTAATACAATCAGCGCAATGCCTTTGAGAAACAGACAGCTTCTGCCCTACCTATGTATGGGCCGTAATTTTCAATACGGATATAACCATTTTTCTCGTAGAAATTTACAGCCCGATAGTTGATATGTCGGGTTTCCAGTCTAAGTTCGGTATATCCCATCACTTTTGCAGATTTTTCAAGAAAAGTCAGTAAAGCATTGCCAACCCCTGACACACTTCGGTCTGAAAACATTCTTTTAAGCTCGGCTATATTTTGCGTTAATGGTCGTATAGCACCGCATCCTATAGCTTTGCCATGAGAATTCTTGGCTAATGCCCATAAAGCTTTGTCATCACTCATTGCTTCAACGGTGAAATTGCTTTTGCCGTTATCACCAGTAATAGCGGCAAGTTCTGCTGACAGCATTTCGATTAAGCGATGGGATTCTGAAGAAAATGGATCTGATTTCTCAACTGTTATCATGGTTATACCCTGCAGGATGAGTGTGACCAACATAAAGCACCTGATAAGGAAAGCATCAACCTAAAACGGGTGATGGAACAACACTGTTTCCAGACTTTCCCGAGGGTATCATGTTCGCTCCTCTCGGACATCCATCTCAGTCTCTTGTCCACACGGTACCAGACGTGGGATCTGCTGAGGTTCAGATAGGCTAATTTTTATAATCATTACGTTGCAGGTAGCCACGACTGAGAATATAAGCTTGTCGAGTTAACCCTGCGGCGAGTATGTGTTCGACGGTATATTCACGTGCGCTGGCGGGATTGTTCTGCTGGCAGTCGCTTAAAATATGCTCGCGTTCGCTCCAGGATCTGGCGAGATAAGTGAAGCTGAAAGGCAGCGGGAACAGAGTCATCCATCGCTCCTCACTGTCTCTTCAGGGACAAATTAACGACAAGCGCGGAGTTGAATTCAGGAAGGCAACACGGCTGTCGCGATTGCACTATTTTCAACCAAAAGAGCACTATTTGTGTGCATGATCACCATTCCTATCCCCAACCCCAAAAAACCAGCACCCAGTACCTTCTGCACTTCATCATAAAATAAATATTATTTTTCATAGTGATAACAGTTTAATGACTGATTTTAACGTCATTGGCATGCTTCATGCTTTCATTGAATTCAAGTTACTTTCATGTAATTCATATATCTTTATTGGAGCATGCCATGAAGCTAAATCGTTTTTCTCTACCAGTACTTATCTCCACCTGCCTTTTTTGCTCAACGGCTTTCAGTGCCGATCTGCTTGAAAGAATTAAAGAAGCAAAAGAGATCACCGTTGCCACGGAAGCACGATACGCCCCCTTTGAGTATGTTGATAACGGCAAAATCGTCGGTTACGACGTTGACCTGATGAACCACATCTTTGCCAAATCACTGCCAGGCGTGAAAGTGAAACAGTTGGATCTGCCTTTCCAGGGCATCCTGCCAGGGCTTGATGCGAAAAAATTCGACTTCGTGGTTACCGCCGTCACCGTCAATAAACAGCGTATTGAACGCTTCAGCTTTACCGCTCCGGTGGCGGAATCTACCGTTGCACTGCTCAAAAGAGCAGAGGACAGCGCGATTAAAACGCCGGCTGACCTGAGCGGCAAAGTGGTGGGCTCGCAGGCCGGTTCCGGTCAGCTACAGGTGCTGCAATCGTTCGACCAGGCACTACGCGCCAGCGGCAAACCGGGCATCAAAGAGATCAAACAGTATGTCGCGTTTGATGAAGCCTATGCCGATCTGGCATCTCACCGTCTTGATGGTGTCGCCCAGTCGCTCTCGAACCTGGGGCCGCTGATTAAAACTCGACCGGGCGTTTTTGCCACACTCCCGGAAATGATAGGGCCACAGACCTTCTTTGGCTGGGTAGGGCGTAAAGATGCCGACAGCGCCTCTCTGGTGAAACTGGTCGCTGACGGAATCATTGAAGCCAATCGCGACGGCACCATGAAGGCGCTGCAGCAGAAATGGTTCGGCTTTACGATGACCGTTCCGGCAACAGAAATGCCTGCACCGGCGCTGTGAGTGGAAAACGATGACGGATTTCATGACGAGCTTTATCCACTGGCTGCCGATGCTGATGCAAGGAGCACTCACCACCGCAGTGCTCTGCCTGACAGCGATGGTCGCCGGCTTTCTGGTGGGTATTGGCGTATGGCGAATGTCGACAAGTCCGTTACGGATTTACCGCATGACGGCCCATGGATGGGTCAGTCTGTTTCGCGGTACTCCGGTTCTGGCTCAGTTGCTGCTCTGTTTTTATTTGCCGTCACAATTGGGGATCGACATTCCTGGCTTTGCGGCCGCCACGCTGGCATTAACGCTGAACACGGCGGCCTATCAATCGCAAATCCTGAAAAGTGGTTTCGCCAGTATCACCCCAGGTCAACTGGAAGCCGCCGCGATTTGCGGGCTTAGCCCGCGGCAGATTTTATGGCGCATTCAGGTACCTCAGGTTGTCCGTACTACCCTACCGTCACTGATTTCCGAGCTGATTGATGTGATCAAAGCCTCCGCCGTGGTGTCGGTTATCGCGCTGACAGATTTGATGCGCGTGGGTCAGCAACTGGCGTCATCAACGTACCAGCCGCTGCAGGTCTATCTGGCCGTGGCGCTGGTCTATCTACTGCTGACCAGCCTGCTGGCCCTGTTGGGCCGTCAGGCAGAACGCCACTGGCAGAGGGAACAACGATGACTGAACTCGCACAATACCTACCAGCCTACATTCAGGCCTTGGGAGTGACGTTGTGGATAAGTCTCTGCGCCGCGTGCGGCGGCATGCTGTTGGGGTTTGCCTTAAACGGACTCTGCGGCAGACGTGGTCTGGCCTTTCGTCTGTGGCGTACTTACGTGTGGGTGATCCGCGGCACGCCGTTTCTGGCACAGCTGGCCGTTATCTACTTTGGCCTGCCGTCCATCGGCATCATGCTGAGCGCCGTTGAAGCTACGCTGCTGTCGTTGATGCTGTATAGCGCGGCCTATTTCAGCGAAATTTTTCGCGCCGCGTGGAACAACATCCCACCGGGACAGCGAGAGGCGGCGCTGGCAAACAATATCTCTACGATCCGCTGTTTCTGGCATATCCAGACACCGCAGGCCGTTCGTTTTGCGCTACCGCTGTTGGGCAACCAGTTCATTCTGACTATCAAAGAGAGCGCTGTCGCATCGATCATTACCGTACCGGAACTGACCATGACGACGAGTCAGATCGTTGCTAACACCTACAGCTATATCTTGCCTTATACCTTGCTGATCGCCAGCTACTGGCTGCTGGCGCAGGGAGTGAGTATAAGCATAAAAACATTGAGCCACCTACTACGGACCGGAGAATAACGTGAATAATACTGCTGTGCCGGTGCTCGAAATGCGCCATGTAGGCAAGTCATTCGCAAACCATGTGGTACTGAACGACATCAATTTACGCGTCGATCACGGTGAGATAGTCACGCTGATTGGCCCGTCGGGCTCCGGGAAAACCACCGCGCTACGCTGCATGAATTTTCTGGAAGCCTACGACAAAGGGGACGTGCTGATTAAAGGACAACTGCTCGGCTATTCCGGCACGCAGCGTGGCCTCGCGCATGCCGACAGCGCCAGCCTCATAGCCGATGTGCGCAAACCGCTCTCGATGGTGTTCCAGCAGTTCAATCTCTGGCCGCACATGACGGTGCAGGAAAATGTCGCCGCGCCGCTGGTACTGGGGAAAAAAATGTCCCGCCAGGCGGCAAAAACGGCCGCGATGGCTGCCCTCAGCCGTGTCGGGATGGCGCAAAAAGCGAATGACTGGCCTGTGCGACTCTCCGGCGGCCAGCAACAACGAGTGGGTATTGCCCGCGCACTGGCGCTGAATCCGGAGTTATTGCTGCTCGACGAGCCCACCTCGGCGCTCGATCCCGAACGTGTTGAAGAGGTGCTGGACGTTATCCGGGATCTGGCCGGGCAGGGGATGACCATGGTGATGGTCACCCATGAGATGGCGTTTGCGGCCCATATCTCGTCACGGCTGGTGTTTATGGCCGACGGCAACATTATTGAAAGCGGCACGCCGCGACAGATTTTTACACAGCCGAAAAGCGAGCGCCTGCGGAGCTTTCTCGCGCCGCTGTTTCGTCGGCCTCTGCAACCCGAAGAACTGGAGAAACTACCATGATGGAAACAGGCTTACGGGTTGCCCGACAGCTGGATGAGGATTGGCTGAACCAACTGTTGGCGCAGCTTGCAGAATATGGAAAGTTAGCGAATGGCGGCGTCGATCG
>NZ_JBCNNS010000229.1:0-4086 GCF_039594335.1 Raoultella sp. | reverse complement strand
CAGCAGGTTAACCCGCAACTGCGCCTGCTCGGATTGACCGCCACGCCGTTTCGCCTCGGTAAGGGCTGGATCTACCAGTTTCATTATCACGGCATGGTTCGCGGTGATGAAAAGGCGTTGTTTCGCGACTGTATTTACGAGCTGCCGCTGCGCTATATGATCAAAAACGGGTATCTGACGCCTCCGAAGCGGCTGGATATGCCGGTCGTGCAATACGATTTCAGCCGCCTTCAGCCACAGAGCAACGGTCTGTTTAGCGAAGCCGACCTCAATCATGAGCTGAAAAAGCAGCAGCGCATTACGCCGCATATTGTCAGCCAGATTGTCGAATTTGCCCGGACGCGTAAAGGGGTAATGATTTTCGCCGCCACCGTAGAACATGCACGGGAAATTACCGGCCTGCTGCCCGCCGGTGACGCGGAACTCATTACCGGTGCAACGCCCGGCCCGCAGCGCGATCGCATCATCGAAGCCTTTAAAGCGCAGCAATATCGTTATCTGGTCAACGTAGCGGTTCTCACCACCGGATTTGACGCCCCGCATGTCGATCTGATCGCCATCCTGCGTCCCACGGAGTCGGTCAGCCTTTATCAGCAAATTGTCGGCCGCGGCCTGCGCCTGGCGTCGGGGAAAACCGACTGCCTGATTCTCGACTATGCCGGAAATCCTCACGATCTCTACGCGCCGGAGGTTGGCTCACCGAAGGGCAAGAGCGATAACGTCCCCGTACAGGTATTCTGCCCGGCCTGTGGCTTTGCCAATACCTTCTGGGGAAAGACTACCGCCGACGGTACGCTGATTGAACACTTTGGCCGCCGCTGCCAGGGCTGGTTTGAAGATGACGACGGTCACCGCGAACAGTGCAATTTTCGTTTTCGTTTTAAAAACTGTCCGCAGTGCAATGCGGAAAATGATATCGCTGCCCGCCGCTGCCGCGAGTGCGACACCATTCTGGTCGATCCCGACGATATGCTGAAGGCCGCGCTGAAGCTCAAAGATGCCCTGGTGCTGCGCTGCAGCGGCATGGACCTGCAGCACGGTGCCGACGATAAAGGCCCGTGGTTGAAAATCACCTATTACGATGAGGACGGCACCGATGTCAGCGAGCGCTTCCGCCTGCAGACGCCGGCCCAGCGGACCGCGTTTGAGCAGCTGTTTATCCGCCCGCATACCCGCACGCCGGGTGTGCCGCTGCGCTGGATAACTCCTGGCGATATCCTCGCCCAACGGGTACTGCTGCGCCACCCGGACTTTGTTGTCGCGCGTATGAAAGGCCAATACTGGCAGGTCCGCGAAAAAGTATTCGACTACCAGGGGCGCTTTCGCCGGGCCAACGAACTGCGCTAATTGCCACCGCGCCTGAGGTTTTCATTGCCGTCAACGCCATAGGTGGATATAATGCCGCCCGCTTTTGCATTCGCAAAGCAGATCATCTGCCTGCTGCTGGGTCGCCTGTAGCAGGATTTAAATATAGAGAGACATCAATGTTTACTATCGACGCAGAAGTACGTAAAGAGCAGGGTAAGGGTGCGAGCCGCCGCCTGCGCGCAGCTAACAAGTTCCCGGCTATCGTTTACGGTGGTGCAGCAGCTCCGGTTGCTATCGAACTGGATCACGACAAACTATGGAACCTGCAGGACAAAGCTGAATTCTACAGCGAAGTTCTGACCATCGTTGTTGATGGCAAAGAAGAGAAAGTCAAAGTTCAGGCTGTTCAGCGCCACGCTTACAAGCCGAAACTGTCTCACATCGACTTCGTTCGCGCTTAATCGCGATAGCAAGTTGAGTAACAAACGCCCCGGTCCGCAAGGTCCGGGGCGTTTTGTTATGCATCCTGCTCCCCATCTGAGGCGCAAAATCAACCACAGCTCCCAGCATCGGGGACTTGTCCATTCCCGGCTGCCACAACATCACCATTGTGACATTTATTCCCTGGGTACCGACTTCAGTTTCGTTTTCCTCCCCCCTTCCCAGCCGGCAGCCTGAATGAGCGCCAGATGTTGCAGCAGCATAATAGTTTTGCCATCGACAATTTCCCCCTCGCGTATCGCTTGTAACGCCCGGGTCAATGGCCACTCTAGCACTTCGATATCCTCCCCTTCCGCCGCCAGCCCGCCGCCTTCGCCCCGGCGGTCATCAGCCGAATATTCGGCAATGAAAAAGTAGAGCTTTTCGGTGACCGATCCCGGACTCATGTAAGCGGTAAAAACCGGTTCAATGCCGGTGACGCGAAAGCCGGTCTCTTCTTCCGCCTCAGCGATGATGCGCTCTTCCGGCGACGCATTATCCAGCAGTCCGGCAGCAGCTTCGATCAAAAAGCCATCATGACCGTTAATCCACACCGGAAAACGAAACTGGCGAATAAGCACCACGGTTTGCTTTGTGCGGTTATAGAGCAGTATCACCGCGCCGTTGCCGCGATCGTAGGCCTCACGGCTTTGCTCCTGCCAACGGCCGTCCCGTCGAAGCAATTCAAACGTGTATTTTTTTAACGTATACCAGTTGTCGGACAGCAGCGTTTCACGCACATGGCGAACGCGGGGTGTATCACTGTACATATTTTTCTCCGGATGAGATGACAGCGGCCACGATAACATGCAAAATAACGCACAAACAAGATTAAACGTGAAGGTGAAGTATGCTTGCCAGCCAACGAAAACAGCAAATACTGCAGATTCTCGCCATCGAAAAACAGGTTATGTCCGGTGAGTTAAGCCAGCGGTTTAACGTCTCCGAAGACTCTATCCGCCGCGATTTACGCGAACTGGCGGGGGAAGGCAAGCTGCAACGGGTCCACGGCGGCGCGCTGCCGGTTTCGGCGGCCATCGCGCCGATCGAAACAAGAAAAAACGTGCAAACCGCCTCGAAGCAGGCCATCGCCCGCCGGGCGGCGACCCTGATTCAGCCGGGTCAGGTGGTGATTATCGATGGTGGGACCACCACCGAAGAAATGGTCTGCTGTCTGCCGCCTGATTTGACCTGTACCATCGTGACCCACAGCCCCGGTATTGCCGTCGCGTTGGTGGAGCGGCCTTTGATTGAGGTCATTCTTATCGGCGGACGGCTGTTTAAACATTCGGTGGTCACCGTCGGCGCCAGTGCGCTGGAAGGTATTGCGCGGATCAATGCCGATCTGTTTTTTATGGGCGTGACCGGGGTGCACGACCGCGCAGGTTTCACGACTGGCGATTATGAAGAGGCGGCGATCAAACGGGCGCTCGCCGCGCGGGCAGCGGAAACCATTGTGATGGCGTCACAGGAAAAACTGAACTCGGCATCGGCGTTTGCCATCGCCGAGTTAAGTCTTGCCAGTACCCTGATTATCGACGGCGTGCTGAATGAGGCCCTGCAAGCGAAGCTGACTCAGCACGGGATCGAAACGATCCGAGCCGATGCAAAGTAGGTCCCCCGCGGGCCGGTGAAGGCCCGGTCAGCAGCCGCGGCCTTCACCGGGGCTGGCGGAGAATCAGCTACCGCCGGAAGTCCGACGCTGCAGCTGATCGCGCAGGTTGGGCGGCGTGCCTTTGATGGTCAGCGTATCCGTTGCCGGATCCCAGAACACTCGCTCGCCTAGCAGCATCGCATCAAAGTTGATCGTGAGCCCACCGCCACTGCCGGCAAACTTGGTCAACTGGCGCAGCGTGCTGCGATCCGCCGGGAAGCTCTCTTCCAGCTCATATCCCTGTTCAGCGGTAAACTGCTGGAAGCTCTTCTCGCTGACCCCGGCCAGCTCTTTGGATAAAGATTCCAGTTCAATCTCCTCTCCCGCCTGCAGTTGCTCGTTGCAATAAGCATATACCTGCTGACGTACGTTCTGCCGCTCGGATTTATCGAGCTGAGCATCAGAGGCGAAATCATCGACCGCCTGTAGCAGGCCACGGTTCTGCGCTTTGGCATTCAGCCCTTCGCTGGCGCCGAGGAAGTCCATAAAGAAATCGGCCACTTTACGTCCGACCCGGCCTTTGAGGAAGGTCAGATAGCGGGTCGACTCCGGATTGGTTTCCCATTCAGTTAAGTCAATGCGCGCCACAATATCGGCATGATTGATATCCAGATAGTGGGTCGAACTGATATCCAGATCTTCGT
>NZ_JBCNNS010000228.1:0-4091 GCF_039594335.1 Raoultella sp. | reverse complement strand
ATTCAACGCACTGCCATTTGTGCCCCATATACTCATTGTCGATGTAACTGCGGAACGTCGCGTCATCCGGATAGTCGCGCGGATTTAAACTGCTGTAATTTGATGAATAAATGGCTACGCCCCCCGGCGCGTAGCCTAACAATGTACCGAAGGGGGCATCACTACTTGTCGATCCTTTGCTCATTAGCCTGACCTCAAATTAATGCAGCCCGGGCAGTTGGCGGAACAAAACTCCCTCTTCTTATCCTGCCACAGGCACTTACCAGACAGAGGTGAAATGATGATACCACTCATTGGATTCTCCGATCGTACCCTGCAGGAAAATAACCCGGCGCCCGGGGGGAAAAGTGATATCGTTATTTGTAATATCTCCCCGTAATACTTCAGGTTGCATTGACCTTAACAACAGCCAGGATGATTCAGGGAACCATAACGAAGAATGAGACAACGTCAGGAGTTGATTATGAGCGTACAATCGCATCTGCAGGCTCAACCGCTGGTCTGGGGCCACGGCCCACGGACTTTTGAGGTTTTCCTTGAGCCTACCTGCCCGTTTTCCGTCCGGGCCTTCAATAAGCTCGACGATCTGCTGGAGGAAGTCGGCGCGGATAATGTGACCATCAAGATTCGCCTGCAGTCGCAGCCGTGGCACCTTTTCTCCGGCGTCATCGTACGCTGCATTCTTGCCGCCTCGACGCTACCGCACGGCAGAGAGCAGGCGCAAAAGGTGTTAAAAGCCGTCGCCGACCATCGCGAAGAGTTTGAATTTACCGATCATTGCAGCGGGCCGAATATGGACACTACGCCGCAGCAGATTATCCAGCGCATTGAGCAATACAGTCAGGTTCAGCTCTCTACGGCCTTTGCCCACCCTGAGCTGCAGGCTGAGATTAAATGGCATTGCAAATACGCGCGACAGAACGGTATTCATGTCTCGCCTACCTTTATGGTCAACGGCCTGGTGCAGCCGGATCTCGGCAGCGGCGACGATATCAGCGTATGGGCCACGCGGATTATGGCCTGAGTCCCCCCTCGCCCCGGTTGCACGACGCTGACCGGGGCCAATAAGCCTCACACTGTTAAACCTGCCTGGAATCTCCTGCTACACTCCCTCAATAGCTCACTAAAAAGGCAGGTCCTCATGTCAGAGAATAACTACCAACCACCTAAAGTGTGGGAGTGGAAGCAAAACAAGGGCGGCGCGTTCGCCAACATCAACCGTCCCGTCTCCGGCGCAACCCATGAAAAAGCGCTACCGGTCGGCTCACATCCACTACAGCTCTACTCCCTGGGCACACCAAACGGCCAGAAGGTGACCATCCTGCTGGAAGAACTGCTGGCGCTCGGCGTCAGCGGCGCGGAATACGATGCCTGGCTGATTCGCATTGGCGAAGGCGATCAGTTCTCAAGCGGTTTTATTGAGGTCAACCCCAACTCAAAAATTCCCGCGCTGAGCGACCACTCCACCACCCCGCCCACGCGCGTATTTGAGTCCGGCAGCATCCTGCTTTACCTCGCAGAGAAGTTTGGTTTCTTCCTGCCAAAAGATCCCGCCGGGCGGACCGAAACCCTGAACTGGCTGTTCTGGTTACAGGGCGCAGCTCCGTTCCTCGGTGGCGGTTTTGGCCACTTCTTTAACTATGCGCCGGTGAAAATCGAGTATGCGATTGACCGCTTCACGATGGAAGCCAAGCGTCAGCTCGACGTGCTGGATAAACAGCTCGCCCGCAACCGCTATATTTCCGGGGAAGAGTACACCATCGCCGATATGGCCATCTGGCCATGGTACGGTAATGTGGTGCTGGGTGGGGTGTATAACGCCGCGGAATTCCTTGACGCCGGCAGCTATAAAAACGTCCTGCGCTGGGCGCAGGACATCGGCAATCGTCCGGCAGTCAAACGCGGGCGAATCGTCAACCGGACCAACGGCCCGCTAAACGAGCAGTTGCATGAGCGTCACAGCGCCAGCGACTTCGATACCCTGACCGAAGACAAGCGCCAGGCATAACGCCTCGCCTACCGGGGGTTTCGGCCTTCGGTAGTTAACTTTCCAGCCGGTAACCCGCCATAAAGTAACGCATCGCGGAACAGGAATGTCCTTCCCTGAAGAAATCCATGACCATGTTTCTGTCCAGGCCATAGCGGCGGGTGAGGATCCCGGCCTCCCAGGCGCTAAGCTGGCGATCGCCGGTTTTTTCAAACATACGCTGAGAATAACCGAGGACGAACCCTCGTTTATAATCCGCGCAAAAACCGGCCGCATTGCTGGCGCTTTCAGCCTGAGAAGCCTTCAGTCCCGCCATTAAACCTTTGCCAAAATGGTTATCCATCGCTTTCCCCCCTCAATCGTTATATACAAAATTATATAGCGATTTTTTGGGCGAGTGCCAGCGCTATTTCCGCCCTTTTTAGCCGAGATATCTGGCAAACCACGCCAGCGTTCGCTGCCAGGCAAGCCCGGCGGCGGCCCGGTCGTAGCGCGGCGTGGAGTCGTTGTGAAAACCGTGATTCACCTGAGGATAGATATAGGCCTCGAACACTTTATGCTGCGCCTTCAGCGCCTGTTCATAGGCGGGCCAGCCGTCCGTGATGGGCTTATCCAGCTCCGCATAGTGCAGCAGCAGCGGCGCATGGATTTTCGCGACATCCGCGATCGGCGGCTGGCGGCCATAAAACGGCACTGCGCAGGCCAGTTCCGGGATCGCCACGGCGGCAGCATTACACACACCGCCGCCGTAACAAAAACCGGTTATTCCCACTTTGCCGCTCGCCTGCGGATGTTTTTCCATAAAGGCGACGGCGGCAAAAAAGTCGTTCATCAGTTTCTGCGGATCGACTTTCTGCTGAAGCTCGCGCCCTTCGTCGTCATTGCCGGGATAGCCGCCCACCGAACTCAGGCCATCCGGTGCCAGCGCGATGTAACCGGCTTTGGCCACTCGCCGGGCGACATCTTCGATATAGGGATTCAGCCCGCGATTCTCATGCACGACGATCACCGACGCCGGTTTTACGCTTGATTTCGTCGGCACCACCAGATAACCGCGCACCTCTCCGTGGCCTTCGGGCGAAGGATAGTGAATATATTCCGCATGAATATCCGGGTCGGTAAACGAGACCTGTTCGGCAAGCGCATAGTTGGGTTTCAGCAGGTTAAACAGCGCCATGGCGGTCATACCACCGACGGCATACTTCCCGGCCATCTGCAAAAATTCCCTTTTGCTGATTTTGCCGTGCGCGTAATAGTCGTAATACTCCAGCAGCTGTTGCGGAAAATCTTTCGCCGTCAGTCGTGCCATGATCTCTTCTCCGGAAATGTCCCCCTTTAAGCAAAGCATAAGCGCGGGCATGCGCCAGCGGGGAAAAGCAGAAACGGGGAGAATAAAGCCCGGCGGCCAAAACCGTCGGGGGAAAGGATGAAGGTCTCAGATTACAGACAAAGTGTGTTATTCTGGAAGTGCCCGCCGGCGCATCGCTTGCACGGACCGACAGGAAACCATGGATTTTGTCGGCCGGTTCAACCGCCAGCCGCGACCTGGCAGAAACAGCAGCATAATATCCGGAAGCGGCTTGTCATCAACCTCAGTGTTTCACTTTGGTCAGACGGTCGAGATAGCCCATCACAAACGCCGACAGCACAAAGGTCAGATGGATAATGACGTACCACATCAGTTTGTTATCCGGTACGTTTTTCGCGTCCATAAACACCCGCAGCAAATGGATAGAGGAGATGGCGACAATCGACGCCGCCACTTTATTTTTCAGAGAAGTGGCATCCATTTTACCCAGCCAACTGAGCTTTTCTTTACCTTCATTGATATCCAGCTGGGAGACAAAATTTTCGTAGCCGGAGAACATCACCATCACCAGCAGGCCGCCCACCAGCGTCATATCGACCAGCGACAGCAGCGTCAGAATCAGATCCGACTCGCCCACACTGAAGATGTGCGGCAGTATGTGGAAAATCTCCTGAAAAAACTTGATCGACAGCGCAATCAGCCCGAGTGAAAGACCAAAATAAACCGGCGCCAGCAACCAGCGTGAGGTATACATAGCATTTTCCAGAAAGCGTTCCATAAGATCCTGTGAGTTAA
>NZ_JBCNNS010000227.1:0-4134 GCF_039594335.1 Raoultella sp. | reverse complement strand
TGCGTACGATCCCGGCGATGGTATCGACGTTCATGCCTGTTTCTGCAGAAATCGGTACGATATCGAGGAAGTTCATTTGGCTTGCCAGGAACTGCAGGTGCGGCAGCAAATCAGCCTTTTCCTGCACATTATCCACCTTATTGACCGCCAGGATCACCGGTGCTCTGGCATCACGCAATTTGCCCAGCACCATTTCATCATCGGCCGTCCAGCGTGTGCCTTCGACAACGAAAATCACCAGTTCAACGTCGCCAATAGAACTGCTTGCCGCTTTGTTCATCAGGCGGTTGATCGCGCGTTTCTCTTCCATGTGCAGGCCCGGGGTATCAACATAAATTGCCTGATACGGCCCTTCGGTATGAATACCGACAATGCGGTGACGCGTGGTCTGCGCTTTACGGGAAGTGATCGAAATCTTCTGCCCAAGCAGGTTGTTTAACAGCGTGGATTTACCCACGTTCGGGCGGCCAACAATGGCGACAAACCCACAATATGTTTTATCGATGCTCATTCCAGCTCCAGCTTTTTCAGCGCCTGTTCGGCGGCAGCCTGCTCCGCCTTGCGACGGCTGGAACCTGTGCCTACCACCGGTTCACTCAGGCCACTGACCTGGCAGTGGATAGTAAATTCCTGATCGTGTGCTTCACCGCGCACCTGCACCACCAGATAGGAAGGCAGCGGCAGGTGGCGCCCTTGCAGATACTCCTGCAAACGAGTCTTTGGATCTTTTTGCTTATCACCAGGACTGATTTCGTCCAGACGAGTCTGGTACCAGGTGAGAATCAGGCGCTCAACGTTCTGGATATCGCTGTCGAGGAATACCCCGCCAATCAATGCTTCAACGGTATCAGCCAGAATAGACTCGCGACGGAAGCCGCCGCTTTTCAACTCACCCGGACCAAGGCGCAGACACTCACCCAGTTCAAACTCGCGGGCGATCTCCGCCAGCGTGTTGCCTCGTACCAGCGTTGCGCGCATACGGCTCATATCGCCTTCGTCCACCCGAGGGAAACGATGATAGAGCGCATTGGCGATCACAAAACTCAAGATTGAGTCACCTAAAAACTCCAGGCGCTCATTGTGTTTGCTGCTGGCACTGCGGTGAGTTAATGCCTGTTGCAACAGCTCCTGATGATGAAAAGTGTAGCCCAGCTTCCGTTGAAGCCGATTAATTACGATGGGGTTCATGCGTTACCAATAAATGAATGCGTCAAAAATGCAGCACACGAAACCGACCTGGCAGCTCTGTTCCCATTTAGATTGCCTGCGCGCTTGCCTGCCGCCTTTCTGCAACCCAAATTATTCCGAGTAGAATCAACCAACGCGGTTTCGTGTGCCGTGTCACTCCTACGAGAGACAACCAAAACGTCGGGGGGATATTCTATACGCAACGACAATAGATGTCGTTAGTTTGAAGGGATTTAAATATTAAATAATTCACGCTGCCAATATTGCAGCGGCAGCGTGAATAAGACAGGGAAATTAATGGATGCTACCGATACGCGATAAACGCACGCCGGTCGGCCATTCGCCTTCCTGTTTTTCGAAGCTCATCCAGATGGCCGTGGCTTTACCCACCAGGTTGGCCTCTGGTACAAAGCCCCAGTAACGGCTGTCAGCGCTGTTATCGCGGTTATCACCCATCATGAAGTAGTGACCCGGCGGCACGATCCAGGTAGCCAACGGCAGGCCGGACTGGTGGTAGTACATTCCAACCTGATCCTGAGCAATCGGCACCGTCAGAATGCGGTGAGTCACCTCGCCCAGCGTCTCTTTGCGCTCGGTCAGGCGAATGCCATCAGCCTTGCTTTCGCCTTTCGGCAACTGCCAGAAACCGCTGGTCGCCTCCCCGCCGTTCTGACGAGAGAACGTCTGGACGAAATCGCTGGGCTCAACGTTGGAGTAAGTCACCGGCAGTGCGTTACCACATGCCTGACCGGAACTACAGCCCGGCTGGATAGTGACCTGTTTTGCCACCGGATCGTAGGTGATCTTATCGCCCGGTAAGCCAACCGCACGCTTAATGTAGTCCAGACGCGGATCTTCCGGGTATTTAAACACCACGATATCGCCACGTTGCGGATGACCGGTTTCGATCAGCGTTTTCTGGTAGATCGGATCTTTAATGCCGTAGGCAAACTTCTCAACCAGAATAAAATCGCCAATCAACAGCGTTGGCATCATCGAACCGGACGGAATTTGAAACGGCTCATAAATAAATGAGCGCACCACCAGTACGATCGCCAGCACCGGAAATACCGAGGCTCCCGTTTCCAGCCAACCCGGTTTCGGGCCAACTTTCTTCAGCGTTTGCTTGTCGAGGCTATCACCGGTCGCTGCCTGAGCAGCGGCCTGACGTTCACGACGTTTTGATGCAAAGATGAATTTATCCAGGCACCACAAAAGTCCCGTGATCACGGTTGCAATCACCAGGATCAGGGCAAACATATTCGCCATGCCAACTCCTTAATGGTTATTTTCCGTCTTTACCGACGTGCAGAATGGCGAGGAACGCTTCCTGCGGCAGCTCAACGTTACCCACTTGCTTCATACGTTTCTTACCGTCTTTCTGCTTCTGCAGCAGCTTTTTCTTACGGCTGACATCACCACCGTAGCATTTCGCCAGTACGTTTTTACGCAGCTGTTTGACGGTCGAACGGGCAATAATGTGGTTGCCGATAGCCGCCTGAATCGCGATATCAAACTGCTGGCGTGGGATCAGATCTTTCATCTTCTCCACCAGCTCACGGCCACGATACGGCGCATTATCGTTGTGGGTGATCAGCGCCAGCGCATCAACACGCTCGCCGTTGATCAGTACATCCACGCGGACCATGTTGGATGCCTGGAAGCGTTTGAAGTTGTAATCCAGCGACGCGTAGCCACGGGAGGTGGACTTCAGGCGGTCAAAGAAATCGAGTACCACTTCCGCCATCGGAATTTCATAGGTCAGAGCAACTTGTTTACCGTGATAAACCATGTTGGTCTGCACGCCACGCTTCTCAATACACAGCGTGATAACGTTGCCCAGGAACTCCTGCGGTAGCAGCATGTGACATTCCGCGATCGGCTCACGCAGTTCCTGAATATTATTCAGCGGCGGCAGCTTGGACGGGCTATCGACATAGATGACTTCTTTCGACGTGGTCTCCACTTCGTAGACCACCGTCGGCGCGGTGGTAATCAGATCCAGGTCGTATTCGCGTTCCAGACGCTCCTGGATGATCTCCATGTGCAGCAGGCCCAGGAAGCCGCAGCGGAAGCCGAAGCCCAGCGCCGTGGAACTCTCCGGCTCATAGAACAGAGAGGCATCGTTCAGGCTCAGTTTACCCAGCGCATCACGGAATGCTTCATAATCATCTGAGCTGACCGGGAACAGGCCGGCATACACCTGCGGTTTCACTTTCTTAAAGCCTGGCAGGGCCTTATCCGCCGGGTTACGCGACGTCGTCAGGGTATCTCCAACCGGAGCACCGAGGATATCTTTGATCGCGCACACCAACCAGCCTACCTCACCGCATTTCAGCTCGGTACGGTCAACCTGTTTTGGCGTGAAGATGCCCAGGCGATCGGCATTATAGACCTGACCGGTGCTCATGACTTTAATTTTGTCGCCTTTGCGCATCGTGCCGTTTTTGATACGCACCAACGAAACAACGCCAAGATAGTTATCGAACCAGGAGTCGATGATCAGTGCCTGCAGCGGAGCATCCTCATCACCTTCCGGCGGCGGAATATCACGCACCAGACGTTCCAGAACATCGGGAACGCCGACGCCGGTTTTCGCCGAGCAGCGGACCGCATCGGCCGCATCGATACCGACGATGTCTTCGATTTCATCAGCGACACGCTCGGGATCGGCAGCTGGCAAGTCGATTTTGTTGAGAACCGGCACCACTTCCAGATCCATTTCCATGGCGGTATAGCAGTTGGCCAGCGTCTGAGCCTCCACCCCTTGGCCCGCATCGACCACCAGCAGCGCCCCTTCACATGCGGCAAGCGAACGTGACACCTCATAAGAGAAGTCAACGTGCCCCGGAGTATCGATAAAGTTCAGCTGGTAGGTTTCGCCGTTGTTCGCCTTGTAATCCAGGGTGACGCTTTGCGCCTTAATGGTGATGCCACGCTCACGTT
>NZ_JBCNNS010000226.1:0-4224 GCF_039594335.1 Raoultella sp. | reverse complement strand
GACTGGGCCCTTTATTGTGTCTGCGGTCCGCCGGGGAGTGCTGTCCGGCAGACAATCACCAGGCATCCAGTCGGTAAGAAGCCCGTCCAGACGGACGGGCTTTTTGCGTTTTTGTCGGTACAGAATCTGGCCTGACAGACTGGTGCGTTCGGTTAACCCGGACAGGCACCATGCGTAATATCCCTTCAGGATGAAACAAGGCCTTTTACCGCGCCAGAGTGGCACTGCGCAACGAAGAGATTCGCTGCGACGCTCATCTTTTATTATGTGAAAATATCTCTTTTCATATCTCTCGTTGCTGAATATCTCTCTCTTATTTTATGACGCTTTATTTATTAATATTAAATATTATTTCCGGGGCTTAATGATGACGTAAAAATATAAAACAAAAATCCAATTTTATATTTAAAAGTATTTATTTGATTTATATTTTGAATTTTAATTTTTATTTATCAATATGTTAAGTTGTTTTGTTTGTATGTGACGATACGTGCTATTGTAACTGGACTTTCTAGGGGAAATGTTTTAGTGTCATTAACAGTTTGTTAACTCGATCGAATTCGTGTCACTGTAATATCGATATAATGTAGCGCGTACGATCTGTATTAATGCTATCCCGATGTCGCTGAGATCCCCCTCCACCCCACGCAGTCTAATGGGGGTGGAATCCATGTTATCGAGCGACACGATGAGAATATAAATGAAGATCCTTTTAAAATGGTCGCCTTTGCGCCGGTTCATCCGTTACCTGCAGGAACGCTTCACCTTTTTGGTTCTGCTGTGCTGGCCGGCGATTATCTGGGTTGCTTGTCGGGTGTGCGTCTGGGCCGCTGACAGCGTAATGCTGCTGATGGGGAAACCGATAAGCGAATCCTTTACTGTCTACCTGCAGCCACTGATGACGTTTAGCGCGTTAGTGCGTATTTCGCTGAGCTGGGTAGTTCTGCTCTTTATCCTGTTCAGCATGGCAATGGGCTTTACCTGGCTGCTACGTCGCGTGATAAACCGCAAGCACTAACCTCGTCCTTATCGCCGGTGGCCGTCACCTGACGTATGGCCACCGCGCACCCCTCACGCCATCGTGCCAATCGTTTTACGAAAACGAAGAAGTGCGATAGTAAAGAACACGACGCCGATGGCCATCAGGGTTAAAAACTGCGGCCAAACGATGGTAAAGTCGGCCCCACGATACAGAATCGCCTGCGCCAGGCTGACAAAATGCGTGGTCGGCATGGTTAACATAATATCCTGCACCGCTTGCGGCATGCTTTCCCGCGGAGTCGAGCCACCAGACAGCATCTGCAGCGGCAGCAGCACCAGAATCATCAGCAGCCCCAGCTGTGGCATCGAGCGAGCTATTGTTCCCATAAAGATACCGATCGACGTGGTGGCAAACAGGCTCAAGGCCACACCCAGCATAAACAGCGGTATGGAACCTTCAATCGGCACCTGCAGCACTCCCTGGACCATGAGCAGCAGCGACAGCCCGGAAACAACCAGCACCACCAGCCCCATCGACCAGATTTTTGCCAGCATAATTTCGAACGGCGTTACCGGCATAACCAGCAGGTGTTCGATCGTACCGTGCTCACGCTCGCGGATCAGCGCCGAGCCGGTCAGCACGATGGCCAGCAGGGTGATATTATTGATGATGGCCATGACTGCGCCAAAACGCTCCTGTTCGAGATTGGGGTTAAAGCGCATGCGTACCACCAGCTCGATCGGTAGGGTATCGTTACCCCGGTAGCGAGCCACGAAGCTGTTCACCTCTCCGCTAATAATATTCTGGATATAACCATTGCCGGTAAACGCCTGACTCATACGCGTGGCGTCGACGTTCACTTGAATTTCCGGCTGCCGTCCGGCGAGCACATCACGCTGAAAGTCGGGCGGAATATTAATGGCAAAGGTATAGTTCCCGGCATCCAGCCCGGCATCCATCTCATCTTCATTGATCAGCTCAGGCGGTAAAAACCACGGCCGATAAAAGCCGTTGATAATGCGCGAAGAGAGCTGAGATTTATCCATATCGGCAATCGCGACAGGTGCCAGATGCAGCGAACCCGGCATCACGGTTGCTGAGGAATAGACCGATACGGTGAAGGCGAACAGGATTAAGGTCAGCATCGCCTTATCGCCGAGCAGACTGCGCAGCTCCTTGATGCCGAGATGATAGATATTGCGTAATCCGTGCATCACCCCTCCTGTTTTTTCAGCAGCCATACGCTGAGACCGAGCACCAGCGGGATGGCTATCAGCAGCGGTATAAAGGACGCCCACAGATCGGTCAGATTCAGGGCTTTTGAAAATGTGCCGCGGGCAATGGTCAGAAAGTGGCTGGTCGGGTAAATCTGCCCAATCCAGCGACCCGGCCCCTCGAGAGAAGCGACCGGGTCAATCATGCCGGAAAACTGCGTGGCCGGTATCAGCGTAATAATGGCGGTGCCGAAGATGGCCGCAATCTGGCTTTTCATAAAGGTCGAGATCAGAAGCCCCAACCCGGTGGCGATGGTGACATAGAGCAGCGCCGCCACGGTCAGGGTCAGAAAACTGCCCTTATGCGCCACGTCAAACACAAAGACCGACAGCGCGCACAGCAGGAAGAAGTTAAACATGCCCAGCGCGATATACGGCAGCTGCTTGCCCAGAAGGAACTCGCTGCGGGTCGTCGGCGTGACGTACAGATTGATGATTGAACCAAGCTCTTTTTCACGTACCACGCTCAGCGCGCTGAGCATTGCCGGGATCATCATCAACAGCAGCGGGATCACCGCCGGAACAATCGCCGGCAGGCTTTTCACGTCTGGGTTATAGCGATAGCGCGTCTCGATGGATATCAGCGACGTATCGCGACCGGGCGTCGCCTGCCGTCCGGCCATCTCCTGCAGCCAGGTCAGATGCATCGCCTGGACGTAACCGCGTACCGTCTCAGCCCGGTTAGGCATAGAGCCGTCCACCCATACGCCAATTTTTACCGGCGTACCGCGAGCAATATCGCGGCCGAAATCAGGCGGAATTTCAATGGCGACGGCCAGTTCGCTGTTACGCATCCGTCTGTCCAGTTCATCATAGTTTTGCAGCGGCGGTTGCTCAATGAAGTAGCGCGAACCGGCAATATTCTGCGACCAGCCCTGACTGCTGAGGGTCTGGTCGCGATCGAGGACCGCGAAGCGTAGATCTTCCACGTCCATGCTAATGCCATATCCCATAATGAACATCAGAATCACGGTACCCAGCAGCGCCAGGGTTGAACGTACCGGATCGCGTCGCAGCTCCAGCGCTTCACGGCGGCTGTAGCTAAACAGTCGCCGCAGGCTGAACGCCTGGCGCGGGGCCGTCGTTCCGGCGGGAGAGCTTACCAGGGGGGCCGGCGGTATTGGTTCGACGGGCCGCTGGGCCTCCTGCAGCCAGGCGATAAACGCCTCTTCAAGGTTTGCCGCTCCGCGCTGCGCAACCAGCGCCTGCGGCGTATCGCTAGCCAGCACCTTCCCGGCGTGCATCAGCGAAATGCGATCGCAACGCTCGGCTTCATTCATAAAGTGGGTCGAAATAAAAATCGTCACCCGATCTTGACGGGCGAGATCGACCATCAGCTGCCAGAACATATCTCTGGCGATCGGATCGACGCCGGAAGTCGGTTCATCAAGGATCAGCATTTCCGGACGATGGATCACCGCCACGGCAAGCGAAAGGCGCTGGCGAATGCCTAACGGCAGAGCGGTGGGCAGCGCCTCTTCGACCTCCGTTAGCATAAAACGCTGGCTCATTTCCGCCACCCGAGCGGGGATGTCGGCATCCGGAATGTGAAATAAACGGGCGTGCAGTTCGAGGTTCTGCCTGACGGTCAGTTCGCTGTAGAGGGAGAAAGCCTGAGACATATAGCCGACGCGGCGACGGGTTTCGATATCCCTGGGATTGACCGGCTGACCAAATAACCAGGCTTCGCCTTCGCTGGCGGGCAGCAAGCCGGTCAGCATTTTCATGGTGGTTGATTTACCGCAACCGTTCGAACCGAGGAAACCAAAAATCTCGCCGCGTGCGATGCGGAAGTTCACATGGTCGACCGCCACGAAGTTGCCGAAGCGCATGGTCAGGCCGCGGGCTTCAATCGCGATTTCATTTTCCTGAGCGTGACGTGGCGCAATGATCACCTCTTTATGCGCCTTGCGCTGGGCTTCCGGCAACAGGGCGATAAACGCTTGCTCCAGGGTCTGACTACGGGTT
>NZ_JBCNNS010000225.1:0-4355 GCF_039594335.1 Raoultella sp. | reverse complement strand
GACATCTGCTTTGCCGGAAACTTGTGATCCTTTGCACAAGCACCCGACATGGCAAAATATTGCCGTCGAAGCATATCTTAAATTTACGTTAATAAATGTTATTTGTTTGTTCAGTTTGGAAAATAAACCATAAAAACCACGCTGATAAATAAACTTTGAATCACATAAAATAAAATAAACCATTAAAACCATAGCCCCCATTAAAGTTTCGTTTTTAATATGCCGAATCTCACATTAAGTCTGCTTTTGGCACATTAAGCTGCCTGCACAAAATAACCAAGGGGCTTAATGATGAGCACAACCGACGATTCTTTCTCTGTTACCCAAGATCCAATTGATATTCACAAACCTTCACTCAAGGCGCGCTGGTGGCATATTATGGATAGCTGGAAAGTGGGGATTATTCCTTTACCGCTGTTTGTTCTTGCCGGGCTGCTTATCGCCATCGATTGTCTGGGGGGGAAGTTACCGAGCGATATCGTGGTGATGGTTGCCACGCTGGCGTTTTTTGGTTTTGCCTGCGGCGAGTTCGGCAAACGTCTGCCGATCGTCGGCAAACTCGGCGCGGCGGCGATTTGCGCGACATTCATCCCTTCGGCGCTGGTCTACTATGGTCTGCTGCCGGATGTGGTGGTGGAGTCCACCACTAAATTCTACAAATCCACCAACATTCTCTATCTCTACATCTGCTGCATTATTGTCGGCAGTATCATGAGCATGAACCGCACCGTGCTGATTCAGGGCTTTCTGCGTATCTTCTTCCCGATGCTGTGCGGTGAAATTGTCGGCATGATCGTCGGCATGGGCGTAGGCCTCGCGCTCGGCCTTGAACCGTTCCAGATCTTCTTCTTTATCATCCTGCCGATCATGGCGGGCGGCGTGGGCGAAGGGGCGATCCCGCTCTCGATCGGCTATGCGACGTTACTGCATATGGATCAAGGCGTGGCGCTGGGGCGCATCCTGCCGATGGTGATGCTGGGCGGCCTCACCGCGATTATCATCTCCGGCTGTCTGAACCAGCTCGGCAAACGCTACCCACACCTGACCGGTGAAGGCCAACTGATGCCAAACCGCACGAATACCGATGAAACCGTCTCACAGCCTGCCTTCTCCGGAAAAGTCGACGTCACCACCATCGCTTCCGGAGCGCTGCTTGCGGTACTGCTGTATATGCTGGGGATGCTGGGTCACAAGCTGATTGGTCTGCCTGCACCGGTTGGCATGCTGTTTATGGCGGTGCTGGTGAAGCTGTTTAACGGCGTCTCCCCGCGCATTCTTGAAGGTTCTCAGGTGGTGTACAAATTCTTCCAGACTTCTGTGACCTATCCGATCTTGTTTGCCGTCGGCGTGGCGATCACCCCGTGGCACGAACTGGTCGCCGCTTTCACCGTCAGCAACCTGCTGGTGATTATCAGCACCGTCTCTGCGCTGGTGGCGACCGGTTTCTTCGTCGGTAAAAAGATTGGCATGCATCCGATTGATGTCGCCATCGTCTCCTGTTGCCAGAGCGGACAGGGCGGAACCGGCGATGTGGCGATTCTGACTGCCGGCAACCGTATGAGCCTGATGCCGTTCGCCCAGATTGCCACTCGTATCGGTGGCGCGATTAACGTCTCGGTCTCGCTGCTGATTCTGGGCAACTTCCTCGTTTAAGTTTTCAGGAAACAACAATGAAACTCGCAAGCTATCTCTATCAGGACATTCGTAGCTTCGGCATCGTCAAAGCGGAAGGCATCATTGATTTAGGTCGCCGCCTCGGCGACCGCTACGGCGATCTCAAAGCACTGTTGCAAGGCAACGGGATGGTGGAGGCCACCCACTATCTGAACGATGCCGTGGACGTGCCGCTGAGCGCCATCACCTTCTTACCGGTGATTGTGCAGCCGGAAAAAATCCTCTGCGTGGGCATGAACTACGCCGACAAGCGCAAAGAGTTCGATCAGCACAATCCGGCGCCGACGCTGTTTGTCCGCTTTGCCGATTCCCAGACGGCGCACAACGCGCCGGTATTGAAACCGCGCCACTCCAGCGAATTCGACTACGAAGGCGAGCTGGCGGTGATCATCGGCAAAGGCGGGGAGAACATCAGCCGCGACGACGCCCTGCGCCACGTGGCCGGCTACAGCTGCTACATGGACGGCTCCGCCCGCGACTGGCAGCACACCTGGTTTACTGCCGGTAAAAACTGGCGTCAGACCGGCGCGTTCGGCCCGTGGATGGCAACGGCCGATGAGATCCCGGATCCGCATCAGCTGACGATCCGCACCTGGCTGAACGGCCGCATGGTGCAGGAAGACAACACCAGCAGCATGATCCACAAGGTGGCGGAGCTGATCGAGTACATCAGCACCTTTACCCGCTTAAGCCCGGGCGATGTGATCATCACCGGCTCTCCTGGCGGAGTGGGTAAAAAGCGTAACCCGCCGCTGTTTATGAAAGAGGGCGATCGCATTGAGGTGGAGATCGAGCATATCGGTCATCTCAGCAATGTGATCATGGAAGCGCCAGCCGACACGCTGACGACGGCACACTGAGTAAGGCGTGATGATGGATTCGCAACCCGCTATCGACTTTCTATTCACGGAAGTGGCCCGACACCCGGAACGTCTGAGCCAGATTCGTTACCTGCTGACGGACAGCGGTCTGGGGATGGACAATGATATTACGCTGTTTGTTGAGGCCTGGTGCGGAAGGCAACTGGTGGGCTGCGCGGGGCTGGCCGCCAACGTTATCAAATGTGTGGCGGTCGATGAGCAACTGCGCGGTGTCAACCTCAGCATGCGGCTGCTGGCGGAAGTGGAAAACGTCGCCCTCGCGCGCGGCCATTTTCACCTCTTTCTCTGTACCCGTCCCTGTAACGAGGATCGCTTTGCCCGAAGCGGCTTCTGGCCTGTCGCCCGCAGTGGCCATAACGCGGTATTGATGGAAAACACGCCGCAGGGCATCACCCGTTACTGCCGTTCGCTGCGCGGTTTGCGCCGGCCCGGCCAGGATATCGGGGCGATTGTCATGAACGCTAACCCGTTCACGCTGGGCCACCGCCATCTGGTGGAGCAAGCGGCAGCACGCTGCGACTGGCTGCATCTGTTTGTGGTACGCGAAGAGGCCTCTTTCTTTCCGTTCGCCGCGCGTCTGGAGATGGTACGGGCCGGGGTGGCGCATTTGGCGAATGTCTGCGTACACGAGGGTTCGCAGTACATCATTTCACGCGCCACTTTTCCGGCCTACTTCCTCAAAGAGAGCGGGAAAGTACAGCAGGCGTGGAGCGAAATCGACGTGCTGATCTTTCGCGACTACATCGCGCCGTCTCTCGGTATTACTCATCGTTTTATCGGATCCGAGCCGTTTTGCGATATTACCCGTCAGTACAACCAGACGCTGCACACACTGCTGGCGGGTCATATCAACGTTGCGGAGATGACCCGTATCAAGGCCGGGGGGAGCGCCATCTCGGCCTCGGAAGTTCGCCGTTTACTTAAGACAGCACAGTATTCTCGTATTCGGGACATTGTTCCGGAATCCACTTTCGCGCATCTCGAAGCACACTACAGCGCGGAAGTCGCTTAACTATCAGGAAACGATCATGAAAATTGTAAGGGAGGCGCTGGCGGGTACGCAGGAGTCCAGCGACCTGATGGTGAAAATCGCCCCCGCTGACGGCGAGCTGGAGATTATCATCCACAGTGAAGTGATGAAGCAGTTTGGCGAGCAGATTCGTCAGGTGGTTGAGGAAACGCTGCACGCCATGGCGGTGCATCAGGGATTGATTATCATCGAAGACAAAGGCGCGCTGGATTGCGTCATTCGTGCGCGGCTACAAAGCGCGGTGCTGCGCGCCGTCGATGAGCCGCATATCGACTGGAGGAGACTGTGATGAACACGCTCCGTCGTAGCATGTTATTCCTGCCGGGCGCTAACGCCGCCATGCTCTCTACGGCCTTTATCTACCGTCCGGATTCGATCATGTTCGATCTTGAGGATGCGGTGACGCTGCGCGAGAAAGACAGCGCGCGCCTGCTGGTCTGGCATGCGCTCCAGCACCCGATGTATCAGGATATCGAAACCGTGGTCCGCATTAATCCGTTGAGCACGCCGTTTGGTCTTGCGGATCTTGAAGCAGTGGTTCGCGCCGGCGTGGATGTTGTGCGCCTGCCGAAAACCGATACCCCAGATGACATCTACGAACTGGAAGGTCATCTGGCGCGCATTGAACAAGAATGCGGGCGCGAGGTCGGTTCTACCCGTGTGATGGCGGCCATAGAGTCTGCCATTGGTGTGATTAACGCCGTGGCAATTGCCCGCAGTTCTCCGCGCTTAATCGGCATCGCGCTGGCCGCCTTTGACTACGTGATGGA
>NZ_JBCNNS010000224.1:0-4286 GCF_039594335.1 Raoultella sp. | reverse complement strand
TTATCCACCACAGTAATGTGGTAACCCCGACAAATCTCAGCGAGGTTTGCACTTGTCGGGAAGGGTGAGAACCTTCGATTAAGGTTCGACTCGAGCGCAAGCGAGAGAACGTTGCCGCAGGCAACGGCCCAAAGGGTGAGGCGCAATGCGCTGAGTCATCCTTCCCCCACCCCCATCATCCCCCAGTAACAGCTGAGTTAAATCCATCTCGTGCGCAAAATATTCTGCCCGGACAGGGAAGGTTGAGAAGCTTCGACCGGGGTTCGATTCAAGCACCAGTCGGGTAGCCTGGATAAGGCGTTTACGCCGCCATCCGGGACAGTTACATCGGCGGCAAACGGCGGGTGACCGGCGAACTTTTTACTATCGAAGTATTGCACTGGGCATGCTCTGCCAGACCATCCAGCAGGGTATCAAGCTGCGCAATATCCCGCACCACCAGGCGCATCACGAAGCAATCCTCGCCCGTGACTTTGTCACATTCGATGCACTCAGGCATTGCCTGAATATATTTGTCGACCTTCTGCAGCAAGCCCGGCAGCGGCCTGACGCGGACCAGTGCCTGCAGGGTATAACCGAGTGCCGCAAGATTCACCCGGGCGCCGTAGCCCTGAATCACCCCGCGCTCTTCCAGACGCTTCACTCGCTCTGCGGTACTGGGTGACGTCAATCCCACCCGCGCGCTCAACACTTTGAGCGATATGCGCGCATCTTCCGCCAGGCAAGCCAGAATGGCGCGGTCGATATTATCAATTAAGTGTTCCATGCATTTTACCTGATAAATAAAAGCAATACTCGCCTTTCACCTTAGATCATGCATGTCAACTTGTCAGCAGATTAACGACAATATCGACATCATCACGGAGGTAGAAAAATGGCACATACAGTAACGGGCGTCTGGCAAATGAGTCTGGCGATGATCATTTCGGGTTCGATCGGCGCCTTCGTTTTACTCTCCGGCTTGCCGGTTATCGATGTGGTCTTCTGGCGTTGCCTGATTGGCGCCCTGACCTTACTGGGGATTATCTATTTCAGCCGACAGCCGTTCAGCCAGCTCACGCGGCTAACACTGCTGCTGGCGATCCTCGGCGGCATCACGCTGGTCATTAACTGGCTGCTGCTGTTTGCCGCCTACACCCGCATTTCGATTGGTATGGCTACCGTGGTGTATAACACCCAGCCGTTTATGCTGGTATTGATGGGAATGCTGGCAGGCGAGCGGGTGACGCTGATTAAATGGGGCTGGTTAACGTTGGCTTTTGTCGGCGTGGTCGTTCTGCTCTCCAGCGAGCTGATGCAGGCTCATGGCGGCCAGCTCGCTGCGGGTATTGCGCTGGCGCTTGGTGCCGCCTTTTTCTACGCCTTAACGGCGATGATCGCCCGCAAGCTGCGTCCGCTTCCGCCTCAGCATATTGCCTTTATTCAGGTGATTGTCGGGACCATCATGCTGTTGCCGCTGGTTCACGCCCCCAATTTCACCGCCGCGTTCCCCTGGCACTACCTGCTGATTCTGGGCATAGTGCACACTGGCATTATGTACCAGTTGCTCTACAGTGCGATTCAGAAACTGCCGACGCCCATAACCGGTTCGCTCTCCTTTATCTATCCTATGGTGGCGATCGGGGTCGATTATCTGGTCTTTCACCATGCGCTGGCTCCGGTGCAGCTGGCCGGAGGCCTGCTGATTCTGTTTGCAGCAGCGGGGAATAATCTGGGCTGGGGCGACGGGCTGGCGTCGGGCCACAAAAAACCCCGCCAAAGCGGGGTGTGATTCTGCCGGACAGGATCCTCAGCGACGGGCGCGGACGAGCTGATATCTGCGCGTCAGGTATTCTAATGGCACGCTCCAGATATGTACCAGACGGGAGAACGGGAACAGCAGGAACAGCGTCATCCCCAACACCAGGTGCATACGGAAAATAAAGGCGACGCCGTCCAGGTGCGCGGATGCGCCGCCGCGGAACGTCACCACGGACTGTGCCCAATTCACTAGCTTCATCATTTCGCTGCCGTCCATATGCTGTGCCGAAAACGGAATGGTCAGCAGGCCCAGCGCACACTGGAGAATCAGCACGGAAAGCACCAGAATATCCGCGCCAGTCGTGGTTGCCCGTACACGCGGGCTGAACAGCCGACGTTTAAGCAGCAGCAGCCCTCCCACCAGCGTCATCACGCCGCAAGCGCCGCCAGCCAGCATCGCCATTTTCTGCTTCACTTCCAGCGGCAGCCACGCCTCATACATCCAGTGCGGCGTCAGCATCCCAAGGAAATGTCCGGCGAAAATACCCAGAATCCCGATGTGGAACAGGTTCGAGGCCAGATTCATTCCTTTGCGATCCAGCATCTGACTGGAGGCGGCGCGCCAGGTGTATTGTCCGTAATCGTAGCGCAACCAACTGCCTATCAGGAACACCGCTCCGGCAATATACGGATAGATGTCAAAGAAGAACATATTCAGCAAGTGCATTATTGCTGTCCTCCGTTAGAGATATTCAAATATTGCGGGGCCACGGCTCCGGCAAAACGACGCTGGTGAGCGGCGATGTCGGACTCCCCGCAGCCTTTATCGGCAAAGAATTTCACCTGTTCTTCTTCCCAGACTGCATCCAGCGCCTGCGGCGTATCGTCGCGCGCTTCATCGGCGATTTTTTCCGCCACTTTCGCTTCATCTAACGCACTGTTTGCCAGCTTCAGCAGTTGTCCAAGCAGAACGGCATAGCGGCTTTCACGCTGTTGCAGACGCGAGCAAAGTAGCGCCAGAATCGGCGCGATATCCTGTAGACCGCCGATGGCGTCACTCTCAGGCAGTTGCGCCAGGTATTCCAGATACAGCGGCAGGTGATCGGGCAACTCGCGGCTGTCGAGCAGCAGACCGTGCTGCTCATACTGATTCAGCAAATTAACCATCGCCTGCCCGCGGTCGCGAGATTCGCCGTGCACGTGTTCGAACAGTAGCAGCGAGGTTGCCCGCCCCCGGTCAAAAAGCTCGCTGTAGGCGGCCTGCGCATCCAGCAGATCCTGCGCGGTTAAATCCCGCAGGAAAACCCCCAGGGCCTGGGCATCCGCTTTTTCCAGTTTCTCTGACGAAGCCAGAACGTCGAAGAGTTCGTTCTGATGCTGCCATAAGTCCGCATCCGGATACTCAAGCAGACGTGAAACAACCACGAGTTCGATCATAGGTGCGGCTCCGTTTTGCTGGTCACATCCACGGCATCAATGCGGCGGCTGTTAAACAGGTTGAAGGACGAATCAGATCCGTGGCAGCCGTCACCAAAGCTAAAGCCACAGCCGTTTTTCTCCGGGAAGGCTTCGCGCGCCAGTTCGCGATGGCTGCTCGGCACCACGAAACGATCTTCGTAGTTCGCAATCGCCAGGTAACGGTACATTTCCTGCGCCTGCACTTCGGTCAGCCCGACCTCTTCCAGCGCCCGCGTATCGATAACACCATCGACGGTTTCTGTACGTTTAAAGTGACGCATCGCCAGCATGCGTTTCAACGCCAGCAGAACCGGCTGGGTATCGCCTGCGGTCAGCAGGTTGGCCAGATACTGAACCGGGATGCGCAGATTTTCTACGTCCGGCAGGATGCCGTTGCTGCCCAGTTCCCCGGCATCGACAGCGGACTGAATCGGCGACAGAGGCGGCACATACCATACCATCGGCAGTGTGCGATATTCCGGGTGCAGCGGCAGCGCCAGCTTCCAGTCCATCGCCATTTTATAGACCGGCGATTTTTGCGCCGCATCAATGACGCTCAGCGGAATGCCGTCTTTCTGCGCCTGCTCAATCACTTGCGGATCGTGCGGATCGAGGAACACGTCCAGCTGACGCTGATACAGGTCTTTCTCGTTCCCGGTGCTGGCCGCCTGCTCAATAGCATCTGCGTCGTAGAGCAGCACGCCAAGGTAACGAATACGCCCGACGCACGTCTCAGAGCAGACCGTCGGCTGACCCGCTTCAATACGCGGGTAGCAGAAGATACATTTCTCAGATTTGCCGCTTTTCCAGTTGAAGTAGATCTTCTTGTACGGGCAGCCGGTAATACACATTCGCCAGCCGCGGCACTTATCCTGATCGATCAGCACTATGCCGTCTTCTTCACGTTTGTAGATAGCGCCACTCGGACACGTTGCCACGCACGCCGGGTTGAGACAATGCTCGCACAAGCGCGGCAGGTACATCATGAAGGTGTTTTCGAACTGGCCATACATCGCTTTCTGCATGTTCTCGAAGTTTTTGTCTTTCGAAAGCTTCTCGAACTCACCGCCCAGATCATCTTCCCAGTT
>NZ_JBCNNS010000223.1:0-4406 GCF_039594335.1 Raoultella sp. | reverse complement strand
GTAGCCTTTTTGCCACAGAAATTCGCCGATGGTTTCACCCACCTTCTCGTGAGAAAACCCCACCAGCATATCCAGCGGCGTCGGAGTCAGATCCCAGATTTCCACTACCGGCGTGGCGGCATTAAGAATTGTTTTTTTCAGCGCCGGAGCATGTTGAATCCCGGTCAGGACCACGCCATCCGGGCGTCGTGAAAGTAAGGTTGCGACCAGTTCTGCTTCGGTTTGGCGGCTATAGCCTGCCACGCAGAGCAGCATGTGATAGCCGCGTGCGGCGAGGGTATCGCTCAGGGCCTGGATCGTATCGACGAACATATTGTTGTTAATCTGCGGTACGACGACAGCCACCAGTTTACTGCGCCGAGAGGCCAGACCGCCAGCCAGCGCATTGGGAATGTAGCCGGTGGCTTGTACCGCCTGCATGACTTTTTCCACCGTTTTCGGCCGCACCAGCTGCGGGGTATTCAGCGCGCGACTGACCGTCATCGATGACAGCCCGGCGCTACGGGCGACATCATCCAGCGTTGGCGCACGCGACGGTTTCCTGCTTTTCACCACGAAGCCCCTGTATTGAATCGTTGTCCTGCGGGCATTATTGATGATGGCCCACGCAATTGCCAGTCTCCTTCGGCATATCCCCAATGCAATCAATCATCTGAAAGATAATATGTTATCGCTATCATTTGAATTTGTGCTTTTTCACAAACCTGATTGGATCGTGATGTCCCATGCACAATTTTACCATTATTAACCGCTAATTGTGATCATTTGTACAAATTAACGCCCTCGTCGTAGCGTCTGTGTAAAATCAGGATTAAAAATGTTAGCGCAAACATTTAATCATTTTAAGGAACTCGCTATGACCTTCAGCGCTAACTCTGAGTCCGTAACCTACGCGAAAACCCTCGGCGTCAAAACCGCCGCCGAAACCGGCGATCGCATCGAACACATCAAACTGTCGCTGGCCTTTTTACCGCTGGCCACGCCGGTCAGCGACGCCAAAGTATTGACCGGCCGGCAAAAACCGCTGACCGAAGTGGCGATTATCATCGCCGAAATTCGCTCCCGCGACGGCGTCGAAGGCGTCGGGTTTAGCTACTCAAAACGTGCAGGCGGCCAGGGGATCTATGCTCACGCGAAAGAGATTGCCGATAACCTGCTCGGCGAAGACCCGAACGATATCGATAAGATCTACACCAAACTGCTGTGGGCCGGCGCATCGGTTGGCCGCAGCGGCATGGCGGTGCAGGCTATCTCCCCTCTCGATATCGCGCTGTGGGATATGAAAGCCAAACGTGCCGGGCTGCCGCTGGCCAAACTCCTCGGCTCGCACCGGGATTCCGTGCAGTGCTACAACACCTCGGGCGGTTTCCTGCATACGCCGCTGGATCAGGTGCTCAAGAACGTCGCTATCTCGCGAGAAAATGGCATCGGCGGAATCAAACTGAAAGTGGGTCAGCCGGATACCGCTGAAGATATCCGCCGTCTGACGGCAGTGCGCGAAGTATTGGGTGATGATTTTCCGCTTATGGTCGATGCCAACCAACAATGGGATCGCGAAACAGCTATCCGCATGGGGCGAAAAATGGAGGCATTTAATCTGGTCTGGATCGAAGAGCCTCTCGATGCCTATGACGTTGAAGGCCACGCGCAGCTTGCCGCCGCGCTGGATACCCCTATCGCGACCGGCGAAATGCTGACCAGCTTTCGCGAGCATGAACAGCTGATTCTCGGCAACGCCAGCGACTTTGTGCAGCCGGATGCCCCGCGCGTGGGCGGTATCTCGCCGTTCCTCAAAATTATGGATCTCGCCGCGAAGCATGGTCGCAAACTGGCGCCGCACTTTGCGATGGAGGTGCATCTGCATTTGGCTGCCGCCTACCCTCTTGAGCCGTGGCTGGAGCACTTCGAATGGTTGAACCCGCTGTTTAATGAGCAGCTTGAACTGCGCGACGGGCGGATGTGGGTATCTGAACGCCACGGTCTGGGTTTTACGTTGAGCGAACAGGCCCGACGCTGGACTCAACAGAGCTGCGAATTTGGCAAACGCCCCTGATAATGCCCCCCGGATGACGGTACCAACCGGTTCATCCGGGCTGCCGATCGCACTATCGCATCCGCGGAAAAGGTATCGATACCGCCGGATTTGCCGATCACGACGAACGGGAACCCTTACCTCTTTCTCCCGTTTCTGACAGGCAGTACTTACATCAACAACCCTGCAAAGGAGTTGACTCATGACCACCAGCGCAAAGCACAGTAATGTGCGTTATGGCATTTTATTATTTCTTTTTTTGGCTACCGTATTTAATTATGCCGATCGCGCGACGTTATCCGTCGTTGCCCCAATGATGAGTAAAGAGTTAGGTTTTGACCCGGAAGCCATGGGGCTGGCTTTTTCGGTTTTCGGTATCTCGTATGTGGTGATGCAAATACCCGGCGGCTGGCTGCTGGATAAATACGGTTCACGACTGGTCTATGGCTGCGCGCTGATTGGCTGGTCGCTGGTGACGATGCTGCAGGGCACAATCTATCTGTATGCCAGCCCGCTTATCGTGCTGATTATTCTGCGTTTGATGATGGGCGCGATTGAAGCACCGGCGTTCCCGGCCAACAGTCGCCTCAGCGTCCAGTGGTTCCCGAATAAAGAACGCGGCTTCGTCACCTCGGTTTATCAGGCGGCACAATATATTTCCCTGGGTATTATTACGCCGTTGATGACGATTATTTTGCATAATCTCAGCTGGCACTATGTCTTTTATTATATTGGCGCTATCGGGGTAGTCCTGGGGATATTCTGGTTGATGAAAGTCAAAGATCCCCTGCACCATCCGGCCATTAATCAACAAGAACTTGATTATATTCGCGACGGCGGCGGCGAACCGGAACTGGGCAGCCAAAAAACGCAGTCGAGGTTAACGCTCGCGCAGATCAAAAGCGTCTGCGTAAACCGGATGATGATCGGTGTCTATATTGGCCAGTTTTGCGTAACCTCGATCACCTGGTTCTTTCTCACCTGGTTTCCCACCTATCTTTATCAGGCCAAAGGCATGTCGATTCTGAAGGTAGGCTTCGTCGCCAGTATCCCGGCGATTGCCGGGTTTATCGGCGGCCTGCTGGGCGGCGTGTTTTCCGACTGGTTGCTCAGACAGGGCTACAGTCTGACAACCGCCCGCAAGCTGCCGGTGATCTGCGGAATGCTGCTTTCCTGCATCATTGTTGTCGCCAATTATAGCGGGTCGGAAGTGGTGGTGATCGCCGCCATGAGCCTGGCCTTTTTCGCCAAAGGCTTTGGTAACCTCGGCTGGTGTATTCTCAGCGACACGTCGCCGAAAGAGATGCTCGGCATTGCTGGCGGCGTCTTCAATATGTGCGGCAATCTGGCCAGTATTGTCACCCCGCTGGTGATTGGCGTCATCATCGCCAACACCCAGTCATTTGATTTCGCCATCCTGTATGTCGGTTCAATGGGAATACTAGGCTTGCTTTCATATCTGTTTGTCGTCGGCCCGCTGGATCGCATTACGCTCACACCTCGCGCCGCCTGATGTCATCACGCTGGCGAAGATTCGCCCCCGCTGTTTCCCCCTGTACTCCGGCGAAACAGCGGTTTTTTAGTAGGTAATGCCCGGCGGATTCACCTGCGATTGCGCCACTGCCTCCCCCTGCTCGCCCCAACGCGCCAGCACCTGATGGTACTCTCCGCGCGCAATGGCGCCATCGAGCGCCGCCTGCAACGCATACACCAGGCCATTGCCCTTTTTGGTGGTGGTAGCGACCCAGGCCTTTTTCGGCCCCAGCCCAACCACTTTGGTTGCCCCTGTCAGCGCCGCTTTATACGCTGCCGTGGACTGCGGGCCAAAAAAGACGTCGGCGCGGCCTGACTGAATATAGAGGTTGGCGGAGGCGTCATCGGTCAAATAGACCGGTAACGCCGGTTTGCGCCCCGCCGCTTCATTTTCCCTATTCCAGCCCAGTACAATGCGCTCCTGATTAGTGCCGGATCCGACGATCACCTTACGCCCGGACAGATCCGCCGCGCCGTTGATTTTCTCGATGGCGCTGGTGGATTTAACCGAAAATGCCAGTGAATCGACGCGATAGGTGGCGAAATCGAACTTCTCTTTGCGCTGTTCGGTGACGGCGATATTGATCAGCGCCACGTCATAACGCCCGGAGGTGATCCCCAGCGGCCAGTCTTCCCAGGCCGTCGGCACCAGTTTCAGCTTGAGGCCTAAACTGCCCGCCAGCAGACGGGCAATATCCGGGTCGCTACCGATACGCGTGCGGTTGTCGCTGGCCAACAGCGCCAGCGGCGGCGAATTAAGCGCAGAAATCGCCACCGTCAGCGTACCGGGCTCGACAAAACGATAGCTGGCCGGGATCCTGGCGATCGCCGCATTGTCCAC
>NZ_JBCNNS010000222.1:0-4415 GCF_039594335.1 Raoultella sp. | reverse complement strand
ATCATTATCGGCCTGAGCGGATTCAATACCGCTTATGTTCTTCAGGGGGCGCTGTTGGTGGCGCTGGCGGCGATTATCGTCGACCGCGGTTTTGAACGATTGAACCGACGAGTCAGCCGACACCACCGCGCACAATAAACGAGTAACCGGCCAGCATGACACCGCCGATGCCGCTGATGGCCATGAATAAGAAGAGGGTGATAACCGCAATTTTCGCTGGCTTCATAATAGGCTCCTGATGTTAACGGAGGGATTATACGGTGAAGCACAGGTGTTAATGAAACATTAATTGCTATTTAGCCAGATAACGTGCCCCTGCTGCTGCCAGGCCATGAGTTGCTCCTGCTGCGCGAGGGTCGGGGTTTCGCCGCACCATATCAGTAGGGTGCTGTCAGGAAACAGGTCGGGGCGAATCTGCGTCAGAGAGTGGGGGAGGACATCGACTCGCCAGCCTTGTTCGCAGGCGATCCAGCCCTCCAGCCACAGCCGCGTGGTGTCGTTGACATTCCAGCCGAGCACCAGCGCATGGCTGCCCGGACGTTTCCTGGCGCTGGCCAGGCTATGCGCGACATGGCTGATCAGAATTCCGTCGAGGATGCTGCGTAACGCGGTAAGCGTCGGCTGTGGGCTGAGCAGACGATGGCGTAAGGGGATAAACAGATGGTTGACCAGCGTCAGCGCGGTATAACTGTGGCTGCGCTCTTTGATCCACAGCCGTAAACGGTGGTAGCTGCCGTCGTGGAGATACCCCAGCAGAATCTCCTGTTGCTCCCGCCAGCCGCCTTCTTCTCCACTCGTGTTGTCGTTAAGCAAGGTTTTGACCTTACCCACCTGAACGCCGGAATCAATCCAGCGCTTAATCTCGCGGATACGGTCAATTTCCTGCTCGCTAAACAGGCGATGACCTCCGTTGGTGCGCTGCGGTTTCAGCAATCCATAGCGTCGTTGCCAGGCGCGAAGCGTTACGGGATTGATATCACAGAGCTGAGCCACTTCACCAATCGTATAAAGCGCCATATATTCCCTCCCGCAAAGTCTCCCCTATAACTGTAGAAGCTGTTTGCATAAGAGGGAATTTTTGATCATTTTTTGTTCGTTTCGTCGATAGGGGCGGACAAGAAGTGTGATCCTGACCATGATTTGTGATTTTCTTGTAGCGCTTCAAAGAAAGTAATGACCCGGCAGTGTATGTTACGCGCTTTCGAGTGAAGCGTGGTCTGCGGGTATGTACGAGTTTAATCTGGTGTTGCTGCTGCTTCAGCAGATGTGCGTGTTTTTGGTCATTGCGTGGCTAATGAGCAAGACGCGGCTGTTCATCCCGCTGATGCAGGTTACCGTTCGTCTACCGCATAAGCTGCTGTGCTACGTGGCCTTCTCCATTTTCTGCATCATGGGGACCTATTTTGGTCTGCATATCGAAGACTCCATCGCCAATACCCGCGCCATCGGTGCAGTGATGGGCGGTCTGCTCGGCGGTCCGGTCGTCGGCGGACTGGTGGGGCTGACCGGCGGTCTGCATCGCTACTCGCTCGGCGGCATGACGGCATTAAGCTGCATGGTTTCCACGATTGTCGAGGGGCTGTTAGGGGGCCTGGTCCACAGCGTGCTGGTCAAGCGCGGGCGCCCGGATAAGGTCTTCAGCCCGTTCACCGCCGGCACGATCACTTTTTTTGCCGAGCTGGTGCAGATGATGATCATTTTGCTGATCGCCCGCCCGTTTCAGGACGCTCTGCATCTGGTGCAAAGCATTGCCGCGCCGATGATGGTCACCAACACCGTTGGCGCCGCGCTGTTTATGCGTATCCTGCTGGATAAGCGGGCGATGTTTGAGAAGTACACCTCGGCGTTTTCCGCCACCGCGCTTAAAGTGGCGGCCTCGACCGAGGGGATCCTGCGCCAGGGGTTCAACGAAGAGAACAGTATGAAGGTCGCGCAGGTGCTTATTCAGGAGCTCGATATCGGCGCGGTAGCCATCACCGATCGCGACAAGCTGCTGGCGTTTACCGGTATTGGCGACGACCACCATCTGCCAGGCAAACCTATCTCTTCATCCTATACGCAAAAAGCGATTGATAGCGGCGAAGTGGTGTATGCCGACGGCAATGAGGTCCCTTACCGCTGTTCAATTCACCCCAACTGCAAGCTGGGGTCAACGTTGGTTATCCCGCTGCGCGGCGAAAATCAGCGGGTAATCGGTACGATCAAGCTGTATGAAGCGAAAAACCGCCTGTTCAGCTCTATCAACCGCACGCTCGGGGAGGGGATCGCCCAACTGCTGTCGGCACAAATCCTCGCCGGGCAGTATGAGCGGCAGAAGGCGCTGCTGACGCAATCGGAGATCAAGCTGCTCCATGCGCAGGTGAATCCCCATTTTCTGTTTAATGCCTTGAATACCCTGAAGGCAGTGATTCGACGCGACAGCGATCAGGCCGGGCAACTGGTGCAGTACCTGTCGACCTTTTTCCGCAAGAATTTGAAGCGGCCGTCGGAGTTTGTGACGCTGGCGGATGAGATTGAGCACGTGAATGCCTATCTGCAAATTGAGAAAGCGCGTTTCCAGGCCAATTTACAGATTCAGATGCTGGTGCCCGATACGCTGGCCCACCATCAGCTGCCGGCGTTTACCCTGCAACCGATTGTTGAAAACGCCATTAAACACGGCACTTCACAGCATCTCGGGGTAGGGGAAATTACCATTCGTGCCAGCCAGCACGAGCGCTGGCTGCAATTAGATATTGAGGATAACGCCGGCTTGTACCAGGACAATCCCAACGCCAGCGGGCTGGGAATGAGCCTGGTTGACCGCCGGTTACGGGCGCGCTTCGGCGCCGACTGCGGCATTACCGTGACCTGTGAAGCGGAACGTTTCACCCGCGTCACGCTGCGACTGCCTCTGGAGGAGAACGCGTGTTAAAAGTGTTGATAGTTGATGATGAACCGCTGGCACGAGAAAATCTGCGGGTTTTGCTGGAATCCGCCCGCGACATTGAGATTGTCGGGGAGTGCGGCAACGCGGTTGAAGCAATTGGCGCGGTGCACAAACTGCGCCCTGACGTCCTGTTTCTCGATATTCAGATGCCGCGGATCAGCGGCCTGGAAATGGTCGGCATGCTCGATCCTGAACACCGGCCTTACATCGTGTTTCTGACCGCTTTTGACGAGTATGCGGTGAAGGCGTTCGAAGAGCATGCGTTTGATTATCTGTTGAAACCCATTGAGGCAACGCGGCTGGAGAAGACCCTGGCACGCCTGCGTCAGGAGCGCAGCCTGCAGGATATCTCGCTGCTCGACGATACCCAGCAGGCGCTGAAATATATTCCCTGCACCGGCCACAGCCGGATCTGGCTGCTGCAGATGGAGGATGTCGCTTTTGTCAGCAGCCGGATGAGCGGAATTTATGTTACCGACCGCGAGGGGAAGGAGGGGTTCACGGAGCTGACCTTACGCACCCTCGAGAGCCGGACGCCGCTGCTGCGCTGTCATCGGCAGTATCTGGTGAATATGGCCCACCTGAAAGAGATTCGCTTTGAGGAAAACGGTCAGGCGGAGCTGCTGATGCGGGCCGGACAAACGGTGCCGGTGAGCCGTCGCTACCTAAAAAGTCTGAAAGAGGCGATTGGTCTGTAAAACGACGGAATCATGGTAGACTTAGCGCCAGCATTTTTCATCATGAAGGCATTATGATCAGTAACGATATCTTACGTAGCCTGCGCTACATCCTGAAAACCAATAATAGCGACCTGGTGCGCATTTTTGCGCTCGGCGATTCCGTCGTCAGCGCAGAGCAGCTAGTACCATGGCTGAAAAAGGAGGACGAAGAGGGCTTCCAGCGCTGCCCGGACATTATGCTGTCGATCTTCCTCAACGGCCTGATCTATGACAAACGCGGCAAAGATGAAGCGGCCCCGCCGCTGGTGGTCGAGCGTCGGGTGAATAACAATATCGTACTGAAAAAGCTGCGCATCGCCTTTTCGCTGAAGAGCGATGATATCCTCGCCATTCTGACTCAGCAGAAGTTTCGCGTTTCCATGCCGGAAATCACCGCCATGATGCGCGCGCCGGATCATAAGAATTACCGCGAATGCGGTGACCAGTTCCTGCGCTATTTCCTGCGCGGTCTGACTGAGCGCGTCCACGCTAAGCCCTGAATTTACCCCCGTTTCACTCCCGGCTTGTGCTGCCCTTAGCCGGGCTACGGGTTACAGCCGTCTGCGGCCGGTAGCCCGGCTAAGGCGTTTACGCCGCGACCCGGGAAAGCCCCTTCAGGTTATCTTCCCGGCTTGCGCTGTGCTCAGCCGGGCTACGGGTTACAGCCGTCTGCGGGCCAGTAGCCCGGGTAAGGTGTTTACGCCGCGACCCGGGAATATTCTCCGGTCTATTTCACTTCCTGGAACCCCTGCTCTTTGAGCAATTTC
>NZ_JBCNNS010000221.1:0-4487 GCF_039594335.1 Raoultella sp. | reverse complement strand
GATGTCATCCGGGTCGGGTAGCGGACCGAAGTCGCCGGCCCAGATCACCTCGCCTTTCGCCTGCCACGGACGCCAGAAAGTTAGCTTCGAGGGGCCGAACAGGGCGACCAGCGGAGTGCCGAGCGCCGCAGCCATATGCATCGGCACCGAGTCGACGCCGATAAACAGGCGGGCGTGATCGATCACCGCCGCCAGCTGGCGCAGCGTTAACTGGCCGGCTAAAGAGTGCAGACGCGCCTGCGGGCAACCGGCGATGATGGTGTCCACCATCTTCTTCTCTCGATCGTCGGGGCCGGAGGTGAGCACCACCGCGTACCCCTCGGCAGACAGCACGTTGATCAGCGCACTCATACGATCTTCGCGCCAGCATTTAAAGAACCAGCGCGACGTTGGCTGGATGACGATGTAGTTTTCCCGGAACTCCTCCGGCAGCAGGGCGCGGCTGGTGGCCCAGTCTGCTTCGCTGTAGCCCATCCGCGCCGGCGCGTCGTTCAACGGGAGACCGAGCGGAGCGAGAATAGAGAGATTCTGCTGTACCGTATGCAGCTGGTTGTGCTGTTGGGTGGAGGCCAGCGCGGTGTGGCAATAGCGCCAGACCGGGTGGCGGCGCTTCGGAAAATCAAAACCAATCCGCGTCGCGGCGCCGGTCAGTTTGCTGATAATCGCGCTCGGCCACTGGTCAGCAAGGTTAAGCACCATATCGTATCGCTGCTGACGCAGCGTCTGAATGAGCTGCCATTGCATCTTCAACTGATGCCTTTTTCCCTGCTTTTTCCAGCGGCGATCGAGACCATAAATATGATGGATATCGGGGTTGGCGGCGAGCATATCCCGGGTCTCTTCATACAGCAGCACATCCACGCTGGCGGCGGGATACTGCTGTTTCAGCGCGTGAATAAGCGGCGTGATCAGCAGCATGTCGCCATGATGGCGCAGCTTAATGACCAGGATCCGCGCCGGGTTCAACGGGCCGCGGGAGAGGGTTTCAGGCGTCATACTCTGTTCTTCATCCAGGATAAGGGTTCCGATTCTAGGGGATCAGACAGATTGAGAGAAGCGTTGTATTGCTCTACCATGACCCGATACGTATGGCCTGAGGACGTTTTCGTGCACAATCCCGCATTTCTCATCACGATTGATACAGAGGGCGATAACCTCTGGCAAAAACATGACAGCATCACCACCGAGAATGCGCGTTATCTCCCGCGTTTTCAGCAGCTTTGCGAAAAGTATGGCTTTAAACCGGTCTATTTGACCAACTATGAAATGGCCATCGACCCCTTTTATATCGAATTCGCCAGAGACGTGATTGCCCGCGGCACCGCGGAAGTCGGCATGCATCTGCATGCGTGGAACAGCCCGCCGACCGAGCCGCTGACCGCCGATGACTGGCGGCATAAGCCTTATCTCATTGAATACAGCGATGCCATGATGCGTGAGAAGGTCGACTATATGACGCATCTGCTGGAGGATACTTTCCAGACCAAAATGGTCAGCCATCGCGCCGGGCGCTGGGCCTTTGACGAGCGCTATGCGCGTCTGCTGGTGGAGCACGGTTATCAGGTGGATTGCTCGGTGACCCCGCGGGTGAACTGGAAGACCGCCAAGGGAGCGCCGCAGGGCGATGGCGGGACCGATTATCGCCGCTTCCCGCAGCATGCCTATTTTCTCGATGAAAATGATATCAGCCGCGAAGGCCACTCTCCGCTGCTGGAAGTGCCGATGAGCATTCAGTACAAGCACTCAGCGTGGATGAACAGCGTGAAGCAGGGCTACGATCGCCTGCGGGGTAAAGTGCGTTCCCCCTCCGTACACTGGCTGCGTCCGATGGGCGGCAACGTGGAGACGATGAAAAAAGTCGTCGAACAAACGTTGACGCAGGGCAATGACTACGTGGAATATATGCTCCACTCTTCAGAGTATATGCCCGGCGGCAGCCCCACGTTCCAGAATGAACGGGATATTGAGCGTTTATACGCTGACCTTGAAGCCTTTTTTAGCTGGCTGGCGCCGCAGGTGAAGGGCATGACGTTGGCAGAATATTACCAGCGGAAAATCACACAGCGCTAACACAGCTCAAGGTACCGTATGCGTATCCTTAAACAATTAACGCGGAAAAAGAATGCTTTTTTCCGCGGCATTAAATTTAATTTAATTAACTATCGATACAGAAATAAGCCGGCGCGTAAAGCCTTCGACCCAGCTGCTGTCCGCCGCGTACTGCTATTGCGCCTGGACGATAAAGTCGGGGATATGGTGGTCACGACCGGCTGCGCCAGAATACTGGCCGAACGGGGATATCAGGTTTCGGTGTTAACCGGACCAATATGCTGCGAAATATTAGCAGGCTCAGAATTCATTCAGCAAGTATATTTATATCGGCCGCGCATGTCCTTAAATACGTTGCGGGCGGTAGGTTTTGATGCAGTTATCGATTTTGATGACGTCACCAGCTATGAACGCTTTAAATTACTCGCCGATTTACGGGCGGCCAGCGTGATTGGTTTTAATAAAGATCAATATAAAATTTACGATCATTCGATCGCTTTTTTTGACAGCAACAGCCATATTTCCCAGCGCTATAAACAGGTGGTGAAACTGTTTGGCATCGTTGACGACCACCCGTATCACTATCATCTCCCCGGCTGCCGCCATGAGCGGGAGAAAGTGGCTCGCTTGCTTTCCCAGGCCGGAGAGGTCGAACTGCGTATCGCCATTAACCCTTTTACCGCGTCCGAGGATAAAGACTTCTGTCGTCACCAGGTGGCGACGCTGGTCGAGCGGTTACGCGCCCTACCTTACCGGGTCTGTATCGTGATGGTGGGGCGTAGTGAGAAAATCCGCCAGCTTGGGCTGGATATGGCGCTGTACATCGCCGACAGCACCATCAACTCCGCCGTCGAAGTGATCCGCAGCTGTGATTTAGTCATTACGCCAGACACCTCGATCGTGCATATCGCCCGGGCCTTCGATAAACCGATGGTGGCGGTCTATAACAAGCGCAAACTCAAGGATACCGGGCTGCCCGGCTATCACATCTGGGCGCCGGGCTATGACAAGGCGAAACAGATCGTCTGTGAAGAAGCGAATGTCGCCGATGTGGCGATTGAGTCAGTGTGGCCCGTGATTAAAGAGCAGGCCGACCGGCTGGTCGCCGCCCGCAGTTGATTTAAAAGTGAATATAAAAAAGGGCCGCTGACGGCCCTTTTTGTTAGCGTTTTTCCGCCAGCCCTTTGCTGAGCGCGATGCCCAGCGGCAGCCAGAACAGCACCCAGGTTTCCCGGGGGTTGCTGATGATAAACATCCCCTGCGAGGCCATAAACACCAGCGCGTAAAACAGGATCGCCAGACTGTAGCGGCTGTCGGTGTGGCGCTTGCGCCACGCCTGCCATAGCCCGCAGGCAATGACCGCCAGCAGCAGCAGTAACCCCAGGATGCCGCCTTTCAGCAGGGCGCCCATATACACGCTGTGGGTGGTGGTGATGTGCTCGCCGCTGTAGTTGATGAAATCCAGTTCATAGCTGAAACCGCGCCCCAGCCACGGCTGGCTGGCCATCTCCGACAGCGTATGGTGCCAGATGCTCAGGCGCAGCCCGCTTTGGGTACCAAGCTCCTCGAAACGGGCGAGCAGCATGTCGCCCACCGGCGTCATGACCAAAAGCAGCGCTACCAGCACAGCCAGCGCCGCGGCGATCAGCAGGTTGCGGCGGGTGAAGACGTGCAGGTGCAACGTGCAGCCGACCGCCAGCACCAGGGCGATGATCGGCCCACGGCTTTGGGTGAGCAGCAGCATCACCAGCATGATGACCACCGGCAGATAGAGCCAGTGGCTGGCTTTTTCTTTCAGTAGCATGCCGCAGATTAAAATGCCGATGCCGCAGTAACCGGCAAGGTCGATAACGTTCGTTGGTCCGGGGTTCTCGGGGGAGACCGCTCGTTCGGTGAGGACCAGCGTATGGTCGATAATCAGCGTCCACAGGGAGAGCACGGTGATCCCGCCAACCACCGCCAGCATGGCCAGGCGGCGGGTTCGTTCGTCGCTGAGCAGCATCGTCATCAGCAACAGATACCCCGTCAGATACACGCCGTGGGTGATCGGCGAGTCAATATGCTGTGGCGTATGTCCCCACAGGTTACTGAGGGCGTAATAGATAAAGAAAGCTGCCAGCAGCGTCCAGGTCTGCCACTGCTCGCGTAACACCCCGGCCAGCGCCTGGCGGTTTTCCTGGCGTACCAGCGACAGCAATAGCAGCAGGATGGATAAATGCAGCAGATTATTGGTCCGGGTGGACATGCAAAAAATCGCGCTGAAAAATAAAAACAAAGGAAAGACAATCGAGTAACCCTGTCTGGCGAAGTTACTCACTTTTAAAGTACTCATTAAACGCAACCTTTTCGAAGATAGTATCCGGCACAGCGCTTTCTGGGGAAAAATTAATCACCCGAATCTGACGTTGCTGCAGTACCTGCGCGGCATGCGCAAAGGA
>NZ_JBCNNS010000220.1:0-4549 GCF_039594335.1 Raoultella sp. | reverse complement strand
GCCCCACCATGAACTGGCGGATACCGGCCAGAATCTGGGAGCGAACCTTAAAGGTCTTGCGGGATTCGTCGTTGGAGATCAGATCCAGGTAGCGCTGACGGTAGCGCGCTTCCTGATCCTGCAGGCCGTGGAATTTGTCCGGCAGCGGGCGCAATGCCTTGGTCAGCAGGCGCAGCTCGGTGCAGTGAATGGAGAGTTCGCCGGTCTGGGTTTTAAACAGCTTACCGCGGGCGGCGATGATGTCGCCAAGATCCCATTTCTTAAACTGTTCGTTGTAGACGCCTTCCGCCAGATCGTCGCGGGCGACGTACAGCTGAATGCGGCCGCCGAGGTCCTGCAGAGTGACGAAAGAGGCTTTGCCCATAATCCGGCGGGTCATCATGCGGCCAGCGACGGAGACGTCGACGTTCAGAGAGGTGAGTTCATGGTGTTCTTTACCATCGTATTCAGCATGGAGCTGATCGGAAGTATAGTCACGGCGAAAATCGTTCGGAAACGCCACACCCTGCTCGCGCAGCGCGGCCAGTTTTTCACGACGAGTTTTCAGTTCATTATTAAGGTCAATTGCCTCATCGGCACCTTGTGCTTGTTGTTCAGACATGTTGGTTCCTCATAACCCTGCTTGCAAACTTGCTTTGATAATTGAACCAGGTCACTGCCCGGCGCGGCCTTTCTCCGGTAGCAGCACCGGAGAACAATCGTAAGGAGCCTGGCTTTACTTGCGGCTGATTTCACTCAACCATTGCTTCAAAAACAGTTTTTTGTCTTAAGCTTCCGCGCTCGTCAGAATATTCCCCCATGATTAGCGACCATCCCCGGCTCGCGGCGTAAACGCCTTAGCCGGGCTACCAAGCGGCACAATTTTGTAGCCCCGGTAAGCCGGACCTGTCGCCAGACGGGGACTAGGCACCGCCTCCGGGAAGTTCACCGGTGACGGCGCGGCGCTTGCCGACGCCGCAGGCGGCAGCGAAGGCCAGGATGACAATCACCGCCACGTTGCCTAGCGTCCATTCCCCCATCTGAGCAAAGAAATGCTGATATGCGGCAATCGCCGTATCGCCGATCTGCGACTCAGTAGTCTGCTGCGCGACGATCCCCGCCAGCCAGTTGGCCACCGCCCCGGTCGCCAGCATATAAATCCCGGTCAGCACCCCGGTCACACCCGGCATATTCAGACGCGTGATCTGCGCCATCGCCACCGGGTCGATAAACAGCTCGGCAAAGCCCATCAGCGCCAGCCCGCAGACCATCAGCCCCATTGAGGCCTGGCCATCGACGGCGCCATGCCGCGCGTTGAGGGCCAGCACAATAAAGCCGCAGCCCATCAGTACCAGGCCAAACGCAAATTTCAGCCAGACGCGAAGCCCCGAGCGTGTGCTGCCTTCCGGTCGTATCAGCCAGGCCAGCGCCACGCCTGCCGCCATCACCGCGACGGCATTCACCGACTGGAAGAGAGCCGTCGGGACTTCAATGGTGAATAACTGGCGGTTAACAAAGCGATCGATAAACAGGCTGATAGAGCTGCCGCCCTGCTGCGCCAGAACCCAGAACAGCGTGCCGGTCAGCATCAGCAGAACGATTTGCCACAGCGCGCGACGGTGCTGCGGGGAGTTCACCATCATGCGCGCCACCATTTGGGCGGCGAAGGCGCAGACGATGGCCAGCAAATAGCCCGACCAGTTATTTTCCAGCAGCAGCGTGAAAAACACCGGCGCCACGCAGATCGTGACCACCAGCCAGCCCCAGGTCGGCAGTACAAACTTCACCGTCCGCAGCGCCTGCTTATCGACGCCGCGCGTGTCGCGGAAGTGGCGGCTACCGCTGAGGAAGATCATCAGGCCGACAAACATGCCGATCCCCGCCAGCGCAAAACCGATATGCCAGCCGTACCACTGTGCCGCCAGCCCACAAGCGATGGGCGCGACGATGGAGCCAACGTTCCCGGCGGCGTACAGCAGCGAGAAACCGCCGTCGCGGCGAGGGTCATCAACGGCGTAGAGCTCACCCAGCAGGCAGCTGATGTTGGATTTGAACAGGCCGTAGCCGCAGATAATGATCGCCAGCGCGAGGTACAGACTCCAGGTTGCATCGGATTCAACGCCCAGCACCACGTGGCCGAGCGTCATCAACAGCGCACCGGCAATCACCGCCATGCGATTGCCGAGCAGGCGGTCGGCAAGCCAGCCGCCGACAATGGGGGTAACGTAAACCAGGGAAGCGTAAGCGCTGAACAGAGTGATGGCGTGGCGGTCATCAAAGCCAAGTTGATGGGTGAGGTAGAGGATGAGTAAGGCACGCATGCCATAAAAGCTGAAATATTCCCAGATTTGGATCGCTACGATGTAATAGATCGCGCGCGGTTGTGAGGGTGTTTTCATGAGGTCTCCTGCAGCGTGAAAAAGGGAAATGGCACGCCACTTCCCCTGGAGCTTCAATTACTTGTTGTTTTCTTCTTTCAGCACTTTAACGGTGTAGCGACCGTCCGCTTGACGATAGGCGCCGTGGATATCGGTTTCGAAGCCTGGGTAGTGGGCGCCGATTTCGCACAGCATCTGCAGGAACTCCAGCACCGGACGGCTCTCTTCGGTGATCATTTCACCCGGCATGACCAGTGGCACTCCCGGAGGATACGGCAGAATCATGTTGGCGTTGACACGACCCACCATCTCTTCGAGACAGACCTCTTCGGTCTGACCATGCAGCTCTTTCTGGAACGCGGCGTACGGCGTGATCATCATGGTCGGCAACACTTCGAACGCGCGGAACATCAGGTCAGGCAAGTTGTGATGCGCAATCAGTTTGTGAATGTTCTGCGCCAGTTCCTGCACGCGCAGGTTTTCATAGAACTCCGGATCTTCGCGATACAGAGACGGCAGCATGTTTTTCACCCGCAGGTTCAGGTCGAAGGCACGCTTAAAGTCGGTCAGCGCACGCAGCAGGCTCAACGCTTTGGTTTTGTCGATACCGATGCTGAACAGGAACAGCAGGTTGTACGGCCCGGTTTTTTCTACCACGATGCCGTGTTCGTCAAGGTATTTCGCCACGATGCTTGCCGGAATACCGAACTCATCCATGGTGCCGTCTTTCTTCATCCCCGGGGTCAGCAGCGTGACTTTGATCGGGTCGAGGTACATGTGTTCGTTATCGATATTTTTGAAACCGTGCCATGCGCTATCAGAACGCAGCGGCCAGCACTCCGGGCCATCAATATGTTCCGGCTGCCAGACGTCGAAGAACCAGCCTTCGGATTCGCCTTTCAGACGTTTGATCTCTTTACGGAACTTAATAGAACGTTCGATGGAGCCATCGATCAGACGCTTACCGGCATTGCCTTTCATCATCGCGGCGGCTGTTTCCGTCGAGGCGACCACGCCGTAGTGCGGAGAGGTGGTGGTGTGCATCATGTAGGCTTCATTAAAGGTCTCTTCGTTGACATCACCTTTAACGTGAATCATCGACGCCTGAGAGAACGCCGCCAGCAGTTTGTGGGTGGACTGGGTTTCATAAATCACTTTCCCTTCCACGCGGCCACCGCTCATCCCGCATTTACCGGCATAGATTGGCGAGAAGTTGGTGTAAGGCACCCACGCGGAGTCAAAGTGGATCGATTTCACATCCAGCGTTTTCTTGATGAAGTCGGTGTTATACAGCAGACCATCGTAGGTGGAGTTAGTGATCACCGCATGCACCGGCCAGCTAGCATTCGGTGTCTCTTTGACGCGTTTGGCGATAGTGGCGTGCTGGAATTCACTCTGCGGAATACCGCCGAGGATGCCGTAGGCGTTACGGGTCGGACGGAAGTAAATCGGCGTAATGTCGCTCATCATCATCAGGTGAGTCAGCGATTTGTGGCAGTTACGGTCAATCAGTACGGTGCTGCCCGCAGGCGCGGAGTACATTCCGACGATTTTGTTTGCCGTTGAGGTGCCGTTGGTCACCATGTAGCTGCGTTCGGCGTTAAAGACACGCGCAATATACTCTTCCGCTTCTTTGTGCGGACCGCTGTGATCCAGCAGGGAACCGAGTTCAGAAACCGAAATCGAGATATCGGATTTCATGGTGTTTGAACCAAAGAAATCATAGAAGATGCTGCCTACCGGGCTTTTCTGGAAGGCGGTCCCGCCCATATGGCCTGGAGTACAGAAGGTGTATTTACCTTCACGCACATATTTGAACAGCGCTTTGGTCAGCGGCGGCAGAATAGTATTGATGTATTCATCGGTGTTCTGTTTGATTTTGTCGGCGATATCATCGGCCGCACCCAGCGCATATTCGAAGAAGCGCACCTGCATACGCAGATCGTTGAGGCTAACGTCCAGCGTGGAGTAGGTGTTGGCGAAAGCGTACAGCGGCATATATTCGTTCAGCTTGCTGATCTCTTCGCACAGTTCGAGATTGTATTTATCCCAGTCGAAGAGCACGCCACACAGACGGGCATTGTTTTCGATAAGTTTTAATAAGTCTTCACGGTCGTTCGGGTAGACAATGCGGAAGTCCAGGCGTTCGAGGGCGCGATGCAGTTCACGGATGGGTTCTTCTTTAAAGTAAA
>NZ_JBCNNS010000022.1:0-48904 GCF_039594335.1 Raoultella sp. | reverse complement strand
GATGATATGTTTTTTCACGATGGTAGCGACATTCCGACCGACCGTTTTATCGTGCCGCGGATTGAAGTCGAGCTGGCTTTCGTGCTGGCAAAACCGCTGCGTGGCCCAAACAGCACCCTGTTCGACGTCTATAACGCCACCGACTATGTGATCCCGGCGCTGGAGTTGATCGACGCCCGTTGCCACAACGTCGATCCGCAAACCCAGCTTCCGCGCAAAGTCTTCGACACCATCTCCGATAATGCCGCCAACGCCGGGGTGATCCTCGGTGGGCGCCCGATTAAGCCCGACAATCTGGATCTGCGCTGGATCTCCGCCCTGCTGTACCGCAACGGAGTGATCGAAGAGACCGGTGTTGCCGCTGGGGTACTGAACCACCCGGCGAACGGCGTCGCCTGGCTGGCGAATAAACTGGCGCCTTACGACGTCCAGCTGGAAGCTGGGCAGATCATCCTCGGCGGCTCATTTACCCGCCCGGTCCCGGCGCGCAAGGGCGACACCTTCCACGTCGATTACGACAACATGGGCGCGATCAGTTGCCGGTTTGTCTAGGAGGAACATGATGAATAACACCTTTAAAGACGCCTTAAAAGCGGGCCGCCCGCAGATCGGCCTGTGGCTGGGGCTTACCAGCAGCTACAGCGCCGAACTGCTGGCCGGTGCCGGGTTTGACTGGCTGCTGATCGACGGCGAACACGCGCCGAATAATGTACAAACGGTGCTGACCCAACTGCAGGCGATCGCCCCCTACCCCAGTCAACCGGTGGTTCGCCCGTCGTGGAACGACCCGGTGCAGATTAAGCAATTGCTGGATATCGGCGCACAGACGTTGCTGGTGCCGATGGTGCAAAACGCCGATGAAGCACGGCTGGCGGTGAAAGCCACCCGCTATCCTCCGGCCGGTATTCGCGGCGTCGGCAGCGCCCTCGCCCGCGCCTCGCGCTGGAATCGCGTCACGGATTATCTCCATCAGGCTAACGATGCCATGTGCGTGCTGGTACAGATTGAAACCCGCGAGGCGTTGCAAAACCTGCCGCAGATTCTCGCGGTAGAAGGCGTCAACGGTGTGTTTATCGGCCCGGCGGATCTGAGCGCGGATATGGGCTTCGGCGGTAATCCGCAGCATCCAGAGGTGCAGGCGGCCATTGAAAGCGCCATCATCCTGATTCGCGAGGCGGGTAAAGCCCCGGGTATTCTGATGGCCAATGAACAACTGGCGAAACGCTACCTTGAAATGGGGGCGCTGTTCGTCGCCGTCGGCGTTGACACCACTCTGCTGGCCCGCAGCGCAGAAGCGCTGGCAACACGTTTTACCGACGCAATCATCACCACAACTGATAACAATAAAACCGTCTACTGAACGGATAATGTGGAGCGCATCATGACAACCTCTACCCTGCAACCTAATGAAAACAAAGTCGTTGAAGTAGAAAACCGGGTGATCAAAAAGCTGTTCCGCCGACTCATCACCTTCCTGTTCGTGCTGTTTGTTTTCTCGTTTCTGGACCGCATTAATATCGGCTTCGCCGGGCTGACGATGGGCAAAGATCTCGGTCTGACCTCCACCATGTTTGGTCTGGCGGCGACGCTGTTTTACGTCACCTACGTGCTGTGCGGGATCCCCAGCAATATCATGCTGGCGAAGATCGGCGCCCGCCGCTGGATCGCCGGGATCATGGTGGTGTGGGGGATCGCGTCAACCTGTACGATGTTTGCCACCAATCCGCATACGCTGTATCTCCTGCGCATGCTGGTCGGTATCGCTGAAGCCGGCTTCCTGCCAGGGATCCTGGTCTACCTGACCTGGTGGTTCCCGGCCTATCACCGCGCCCGTGCCAACGCCCTGTTTATGATAGCGATGCCGGTGACCATGATGCTCGGGTCCATTCTCTCCGGTTATATTCTGGCGCTTGACGGCCTGTGGAACCTGAAGGGCTGGCAGTGGCTGTTCCTGCTGGAAGGCCTGCCGTCAGTGGCGCTCGGCGTGGTGACCTGGTTCTTCCTCAACGATACCCCGGATCAGGCCAGTTGGCTGGATAAAGAAGAGAAGCTGGCGCTGAAATCAATGATTGACCGCGAGCGCGAAAACGCCACCGTCCTCCCGACCTCCGGACGTTCTACTCTGCGGGAAGTGCTGACGCCGGCGGTGCTGATGTATACGCTCGCCTACTTCTGTCTGACCAATACCCTGAGCGCGATTAATATCTGGACTCCGCAGATCCTGCAAAGCTTCAACACCGGCAGTAGCAACATTGTGATTGGAATGCTGGCGGCGATTCCGCAGTTCTGTACGATTTTCGGGATGATCTGGTGGAGCCGGCGATCCGACCGGCGTAAAGAGCGCAAGATGCATACCATCCTGCCCTATCTGTTCGCTGCTGGCGGATGGCTGCTGGCCTCCGCCACCCACCACGGCCTGATCCAGCTGATCGGTATCATCATGGCCTCCGTGGGCTCCTTTACCGCAATGGCGATTTTCTGGACCACCCCGGATCGGGTGATCAGCCTGCAATCGCGGGCGGTCGCACTGGCGGTTATCAACGCTATCGGCAACGTCGGATCCGCCGTCAGCCCCCTGCTGATCGGAATTCTGCGCGATACCACCGGCAGTTTTAGCTCCGGACTGTGGTTTGTCGCCGCACTGCTGATCGTCGGCGCGCTGGTACTGAGCAGAATTCCGATGAGTCCGCGGGAAGACGCCGCTGCAGAGGCAGGACTCGCCGTACAGAAAAGTCATTAAGGAGTGCCCATGTGTCAGCCCTCAATCGTCAATATCGATATCAACAAAGATTACGATGAGAGTCTGGGGACCGAGGATGTGCACTATCAGTCGTTTGCCCGCATGGCGGCCTTTTTTGGCCGCGACATGCAGGCGCATCGACACGACCAGTATTTTCAGATGCACTTTCTCGATACCGGGCAGATTGAACTGCAGCTCGACGATCACCGCTACTCGGTGCAAGCGCCGCTGTTTGTCCTGACGCCACCGTCGGTACCGCACGCGTTTATTACCGAATCCGACAGCGACGGGCACGTGCTGACGGTGCGCGAAGATCTGATTTGGCCGCTGCTGGAGGTTCTCTATCCCGGGACACGAGAAGCGTTCGGGCTGCCGGGAATGTGTTTGTCGCTGGCGGATAAACCCGATGAACTGGCGGCGCTGGCGCATTACTGGCAGCTGATTGAACGCGAATCAACCGCCCGGCGGCCAGGGCGAGAACATACCCTGACGCTGCTGGCGCAGGCGGTGTTCACTCTGCTGTTACGTAACGCCAGGCTCGACGATCATGCTGCCAACGGGATGCGCGGCGAGTTGAAGCTGTTTCAGCGCTTTAACCAGATGATCGACAGCCACTACCACCAGCACTGGGCGGTACCAGACTATGCCAGCGAGCTGCACATTACCGAATCACGGTTGACCGACATCTGCCGGCGCTTTGCCAACCGGCCGCCAAAGCGGCTGATCTTCGACCGACAGCTACGCGAGGCTAAACGGCTGCTGCTGTTTTCCGACAGCGCGGTCAATGAGATAGCCTGGCAATTGGGGTTTAAAGATCCCGCCTATTTTGCACGATTTTTTAATCGGTTAGTCGGCTGCTCGCCGAGCACATTCAGAACGCAAAAAGTGCCGGTATCGTAATTTCCCGGCATTTGCCTACAACACCGAACTTCCCCCGGTCGCGCTGCGCTTACCGGGGCTACGGCCTGCTCCGGTAGCCCGGGTCAGGCGTCAGCCGCCACCCGCCGAAAAACCGACAGTAACGTCGCCCGCCCAGCGTCGCACCGCCGGGAAAAGGCTGGCTCCTGCAGCGAAAACACCACCTCGATCGCAGAACCACACGCCACCTGAAAAGTACCTACCGTTGTCGCAAACGTCCCTTCACCAATAGCGCAATAACCGCTTCAATCAAACAACAAAAACAAAACATAAATTTAACATCAATACCCGAAATCATTCGCAGGCAGCCACCAGACAGGCAGCCGGAAGCAGGACGGGATATTTCGATAAATACTGAAGAGGCCCCTATGAAACCTGAAAATTTCCGCGCAGACGCGAAACGTCCGTTAACCGGTGAAGAGTACCTGAAAAGCCTGCAGGATGGCCGCGAAATTTACATCTACGGCGAGCGTGTCAAAGACGTCACCACACATCCGGCCTTCCGCAACGCCGCCGCCTCCGTCGCTCAGTTGTACGATGCGCTGCACAAACCGGAAATGCAGGACACCCTGTGCTGGAACACCGATACCGGCAGCGGCGGCTATACCCATAAATTCTTCCGCGTGGCAAAAAGCGCCGACGACCTGCGCCAGCAGCGCGACGCGATTGCCGAGTGGTCACGCCTGAGCTACGGCTGGATGGGCCGCACCCCGGATTACAAAGCCGCCTTTGGCTGCGCGCTGGGCGCCAACCCGGCCTTCTACGGCCAGTTCGAACAGAACGCCCGCAGCTGGTACACCCGCATTCAGGAAACCGGCCTGTACTTTAACCACGCTATCGTCAACCCGCCGATTGACCGTCATAAACCGGCCGACGAAGTGAAAGACGTCTACATCAAGCTGGAAAAAGAGACCGACGCCGGGATCATCGTCAGCGGCGCGAAAGTGGTCGCCACCAACTCGGCGCTGACCCACTACAACATGATCGGTTTTGGTTCTGCGCAGGTGATGGGGGAAAACCCGGACTTCGCCCTGATGTTCATCGCCCCTATGGATGCCGAAGGCGTCAAACTGATCTCCCGCGCCTCCTATGAGATGGTTGCCGGGGTCACCGGCTCGCCGTACGACTATCCGCTCTCCAGCCGCTTTGACGAAAACGATGCGATCCTGGTGATGGATAATGTGCTGATTCCGTGGGAAAACGTGCTGATCTATCGCGATTTCGACCGCTGCCGTCGCTGGACGATGGAAGGCGGCTTTGCGCGCATGTATCCGCTGCAGGCCTGTGTACGCCTGGCGGTCAAACTCGACTTTATCACCGCCCTGCTCAAGCGCTCGCTGGAATGTACCGGTACCATGGAGTTCCGCGGCGTGCAGGCCGATCTCGGCGAAGTGGTCGCCTGGCGCAATATGTTCTGGGCGCTGAGCGACTCCATGTGTTCCGAAGCAACACCGTGGGTGAATGGCGCCTGGCTGCCGGATCACGCCGCGCTGCAAACCTACCGCGTCATGGCGCCGATGGCCTACGCCAGGATCAAAAATATTATCGAACGTAACGTGACCAGTGGCCTGATCTACCTGCCTTCCAGCGCACGCGATTTGAACAATCCGCAGATCGACCACTATCTGGCCAAATACGTTCGCGGCTCCAACGGCATGGACCACGTCGAGCGAATCAAGATCCTCAAGCTGATGTGGGACGCCATCGGCAGCGAATTCGGCGGCCGCCACGAGCTGTATGAAATCAACTATTCCGGGAGCCAGGACGAAATCCGCCTGCAGTGTCTGCGTCAGGCACAAAGCTCCGGCAACATGGACAAAATGATGGCGATGGTCGACCGCTGCCTGTCCGAGTACGACCAGAACGGCTGGACGGTACCACACCTGCACAACAACTCTGATATCAATATGTTGGATAAGCTGCTGAAGTAATTCGCAGCGGGAGGTCACAATGCAATTAGATGAACAACGTCTGCGTTTTCGCGATGCCATGTCCAGCCTGTCGGCTGCGGTCAACGTCATTACCACCGAGGGCGACGCTGGCTGCTGCGGCATTACCGCCACCGCCGTGTGCTCAGTAACCGATACGCCGCCGTCGGTCATGGTGTGCATCAATGCCAACAGCGCAATGAACCCGGTATTCCAGGGCAACGGCAAACTGTGCGTTAACGTGCTGAATCATGAACAGGAAGTGATGGCCCGCCATTTCGCTGGCATGACCGGGATGGCCATGGAAGAGCGCTTTAGCCTCTCCTGCTGGCAAAAGGGGGGGCTGGGACAACCGGTTCTGCAAGGGGCGCTGGCCAGCCTCGAAGGACAAATAAGCCAGGTGCAGACCATCGGTAGCCACCTGGTTTATCTGGTCGAGATCAAGAACATCACTTTGAGCCAGGAAGGCCATGGGCTGATTTATTTTAAGCGCCGTTTCCATCCGGTGATGATGGAAATGGAGATCGCGGTATAGCGTTCTGCCACCTTCGCTTCTGACATTCTCTTTTCTCTGTCTTTTTCTCTCTCCTCACCTCTTTTTCCTCCTCCCATTGGGGAGGGAAAAGAGGTGAAAAAAAATCTTGTGATCTCAATCACATGTTTACCCACTGCTCATTTCCTGCCCAACCGCTTATCCTGCCTGGTAACCGCTTAACCCTGCATATAACCACTCGCAGATTTACCCAACTTTACGCGCGCGGAGTTCTGGCAAGATCGTCTCCAGCATAGCTAACCAATACCTCACCAACCCTAACTCAAAACCAAACGGCTTCGGCCCATTATTCATCTTATTAACGCCAGGTTTTACTATGGATACTAAAAAGTTATTCAAGCACATACCCTGGGTGATTCTTGGAATCATCGGGGCATTTTGCCTCTCAGTCGTCGCTCTGCGCCGCGGTGAGCACGTCAGTGCACTGTGGATCGTGGTGGCGTCGGTTTCCGTCTACCTTGTCGCCTACCGCTATTACAGCCTGTATATCGCGCAAAAGGTGATGAAGCTCGACCCTACACGTTCTACACCTGCGGTCATTAACAACGATGGTCTGAACTACGTCCCGACCAACCGCTACGTGCTGTTCGGCCACCACTTTGCCGCGATCGCTGGCGCCGGTCCGCTGGTAGGCCCGGTGCTCGCCGCGCAAATGGGCTACCTGCCGGGTACTCTGTGGCTGCTGGCGGGGGTGGTGCTGGCCGGGGCAGTACAGGACTTTATGGTGCTGTTTATCTCCTCGCGCCGTAACGGTGCTTCGCTGGGTGAGATGATCAAGCAAGAGATGGGGCCAGTTCCGGGTTCGATTGCGCTGTTCGGCTGCTTCCTGATTATGATCATCATCCTCGCGGTACTGGCGCTGATCGTGGTGAAAGCGCTGGCAGAAAGCCCGTGGGGCGTCTTCACCGTCTGCTCGACCGTACCGATTGCCCTGTTTATGGGGATCTATATGCGCTTCCTGCGCCCGGGTCGCGTGGGTGAAGTGTCGGTGATTGGTATCGTCCTGCTGGTTGCGTCCATTTACTTCGGCGGCCTCATTGCCCACGACCCGTACTGGGGTCCGGCACTGACCTTTAAAGACACCACCATTACCTTTACCCTGATCGGCTACGCGTTTATCTCCGCGCTGCTGCCGGTGTGGCTGATTCTGGCGCCGCGTGATTACCTCGCAACCTTCCTGAAAATCGGCGTTATCGTCGGCCTGGCGCTGGGCATCATGATCCTCAACCCGGATCTGAAAATGCCGGCAGTGACCCAGTACATCGATGGCACCGGCCCGCTGTGGAAAGGTGCGCTGTTCCCGTTCCTGTTTATCACTATCGCCTGTGGCGCGGTGTCTGGCTTCCACGCGCTGATCGCCTCCGGCACTACGCCGAAGCTGCTGGCTAACGAAACCGACGCCCGCTTTATCGGCTACGGCGCGATGCTGATGGAGTCCTTTGTGGCGGTAATGGCGCTGGTTGCGGCGTCGATCATTGAGCCGGGCCTCTACTTCGCGATGAACACCCCGCCAGCGGGCCTCGGCATCACCATGCCGAACCTGCACGAAATGGGCGGTGAAAACGCCGCGTTGATTGCCGCACAGTTGAAGGATGTGACCGCGCACGCAGCGGCGACCGTCAGTTCCTGGGGCTTTGTGATTTCGCCTGAGCAAATCCTGCAGACGGCGAAAGATATCGGCGAACCATCGGTACTGAACCGTGCGGGCGGCGCGCCGACCCTGGCCGTCGGTATCGCTCACGTGTTCCACAAAATTATGCCGATGGCGGATATGGGCTTCTGGTACCACTTCGGTATTCTGTTTGAAGCGCTGTTCATCCTTACCGCGCTGGATGCCGGTACTCGCGCAGGCCGCTTTATGCTGCAGGATCTGCTGGGCAACTTCGTCCCATTCCTGAAGAAAACCGACTCGCTGGTCGCGGGTGTGATTGGTACCGCGGGCTGCGTCGGGCTGTGGGGCTATCTGCTGTATCAGGGCGTGGTCGACCCGCTGGGCGGCGTGAAGAGCCTGTGGCCGCTGTTCGGTATCTCGAACCAAATGCTGGCCGCCGTTGCACTGGTGCTTGGCACCGTGGTACTGGTCAAAATGCAGCGTACCAAATACATCTGGGTTACCGTGATCCCGGCCGCATGGCTGCTGCTGTGCACCACCTGGGCACTGGGTCTGAAATTGTTCAGCACCAACCCGCAGATGGAAGGCTTCTTCTTCATGGCGCAGCAGTATAAAGAGAAGATTGCTTCCGGCGGCGAGCTGACCGCACAGCAGATTGCTAACATGAACCATATCGTGGTGAACAACTACACTAACGCCGGTCTGAGTATTCTGTTCCTGGTGGTGGTTTACAGCATCATCTTCTACGGCATCAAAACGTGGCTCAATGTACGTAACAATACAGTGCGTACCGACAAAGAGACCCCGTACGTACCTGTTCCGGAAGGTGGCGTGAAAACCTCTTCCCATCACTAAGCCTTAATGCCGGATAGCGCTACGTTTATCCGGTCTACAAAGGTCCTGTAGGCCCGGTCAGCGTAGCGCCACCGGGCTTTTTCTATCTGGAACTCACGATGTTTGGTAACTTAGACGAAGCAAAAAAATACCTCGGTCAGGCAGCCAAAATGCTGATTGGCATTCCGGATTACGGCAATTACGTCGAGCATATGCAGGCCAACCATCCGGATAAGCCTTACATGACCTATAACGAATTCTTTCGCGAACGCCAGCAGGCCCGCTACGGCGGCGACGGCAAAGGCGGCGTACGCTGCTGTTAATGGAGGCAAACATGGCACCGATTGCAGTCACCCTGTTGACCGGTTTTCTTGGCGCGGGTAAAACCACCCTGCTACGCCATATTCTTAACGAACAACACGGCTTTAAAATCGCTGTTATCGAAAACGAATTTGGCGAAGTCGCCGTTGACGATCAGCTGATTGGCGACCGCGCCACCCAGATCAAAACCCTGACCAACGGCTGCATCTGCTGCACCCGTTCCAACGAGCTGGAAGACGCGCTGCTCGACCTGCTCGACAGCCGCGATCGCGGCGACATTGCTTTTGACCGGCTGGTGATTGAGTGCACCGGCATGGCCGACCCCGGCCCGATTATTCAGACCTTCTTCTCCCATGAGCTTCTCTGCGAACGCTATCTGCTTGACGGCGTAATTGCGCTGGTGGATGCGGCCCATGCCGACCAGCAGATGAACCAGTTCACCATCGCCCAGTCGCAGGTGGGCTACGCCGATCGTATCCTGCTGACGAAAACGGACGTGGCGGGCGACAGCGACAAGCTGCGCGAACGGCTGGCGCGGATCAACGCCCGGGCGCCGGTTTATACCGTAGTCCACGGTGATATCGACCTGAGCCAGCTGTTTAATACCAGCGGCTTTATGCTGGAAGAGAATGTCGTGAGCAGCGTGCCGCGCTTCCACTTTATCGCCGATAAGCAAAACGACGTCGCGTCTATCGTGGTCGAGCTGGATTACCCGGTCGATATCAGCGAAGTGTCGCGGGTGATGGAAAACCTGCTGCTCTCTTTCGCCGAACAGTTGATGCGTTACAAAGGGATGCTGTGGATTGACGGCGAGCCAAATCGCCTGCTGTTCCAGGGCGTCCAGCGCTTATACAGCGCCGACTGGGATCGCCCGTGGGGCGATGAAGCGCCTCACAGCACGCTGGTGTTTATCGGCATTAATTTGCCGGAAGAGGAGATTCGCGCGGCGTTTGCCGGCTTGCGCAAATAACGGTTCGGACTTCTCCCTCTCCCGGAGGGAGGAGGTCAGCATGAAGGCATCAGGCGGTACAGAATTCATTCCAGGTATCACGATAAATAATGTTCCCTTCGGTGTACTTCCAGACGATGGCCTCATAACGCAATTCGAGTGTTTCAAGGTGCGTGCTGCTCAGACCGGTGGGTGACAGGTACGGTGCAATCGTGGTGATTTTGACGTTGTCGAGGACGATATTGAAATACTCGGCTTCAAGGCCTGATGCCATAATACGGTACATCTTGATCGTCGCTTTTTTCAGGGTACGACCTCGCACACCGCGCGATACAGAACGGGTGTCGTCTGGTCGAACTCTTTCTTTCACTATGGCGATCGGACGATGAACGCGCGTACCGGTAAGTTTGCCCCAGTGCGGATCAACGGGAATGGTGATGCCGTGCGAGAATGATTTTAATTCGATAGAACCTGCACGCAGGGGCATTAAACAGCCGCCAACAATCGGCGAACCGTTTTCATCCTCAAGCCACAGGTGTGCGGGAGTAGACATATATAACTTCCTTATAAATAAATGTAACAAACCGTTTTTTTCTGGCGTTTACCATTTCACATAACGTGCAAATATATATATTATGAATATAGCGAACACCCCCACAGGCCAGAGGGGACCAGAGGGGAAAAAATAAATAAATGCCATTGCGAATAACAAAGTCAGCAATCCAGGCCCATGGAGCGAAACCAAGGACCTAAATATCCTACAGAAAATCCTTTTAATAATATTCATGACAATTATCGAATCATCCTGGTAATAATTTCTGCAATATCACTATCCGATGCCCATTGTGCCTTAAGCGCCCCCGCTCTCTCAAACAGTGGTTCTATCAGGAAATACATCATTTCCAGTCCTTGAGCATAGAGTGCGGAGTAAAAAGTCGGCCAGGTAAACTGAAGTCGACAGGCGCTATCTGCTGCCTTCTGGACGATCCCATATATGCCAGAGAGCGTTACCGCCATACCCGCCGCGCGCGCCGTTAAGATCCTCATATCAAGGCTTAGATTCATACCAACTGTAACCGAGGTGGTGACTGCTAATATGAAACCGTGACCACTAAGGGAACTCGCCGCAATGTGTATATTAACCGCCATGAGCATTTTCTTGATGTACTCTATTTGAGCGGATGTTTTGTATTTAAATATTTCCTCAAAATATACTTTGAGCATTTCATAAACAACATCGCCATGTTGAAAAAGGCGAATGACCGCGAGAGTAAATCGTACATCCTCAGTTTTTTGCCGCTGACAAACATCCTGATATTCATCAGTAAAGCAGGAGGCGTAATACAACGCGCGTTTTGCGCCAGCACCGGTCAATGCAATCTGATCTGCCACCGCGTTTTCAACGCCCGCCAACGCATGATCAAGTTTCAATGCGAGAATGTTATTGGATTGCAAATAACTAATGATTTCATTTCTGTAGTACATCGCCGCTCCTGGCCATTATGGATTCCGTGAAAGGACGTCGGAAGGCTATATTGACAAGAAATGCACACCAGAAGATATATTCAATCTCAAGATTTTATTTTAATTCAAAAAAAATCAGTTAAATTCATTAAACATTAGAGAACTGTCACCTCACTTCTCGGCATATCACACCGTCATGCGCTGATAGAAGTCGGGGGCATAATCTTTCACCTGACTCAGCGATACCGCGTTGAACATGAACGGCCTTACGCTCAATTCATCAGCAAAAATGTAAATTAAAATTTTTATCAGTTACGATTGAAATATTTTCAAAATAATAACGGAGGTAGACTATTTTATCTGCAACTCATTTTCCCCGTGTGTTCAATTCAGGTTTAGCCAAACAGCTAAACTGACTCTAAACGGCAAAACATTAATGATTGACGCCGCGAAAAAGCAACTAATACACAACACCGATAGTGCATTTAAATAACAAAAATAGCATAAAAAATTGAAAATGGTCATATTTGCAGTTGTAAAAATTGTTTGATAGGGTGTCCGCAGATTAGTTTTACGACGAGGCCTCTACCATGAAAACGCTCAATATCCTTATTCTTTCCGCGCTGACTGCAGTTTCCGGCTCCGCCATGGCGATGGGCTTTACCGTTGAGCAGGGTAAAAACTTTACCAACCTTAATATGGAACTGGGTAAATCCTCCTCCGGTCTCTATGCTGAAAGCAACTGGCTGAAAAATACCGATGACGGTACCCAGACCGGCGGTGTTGGCGCAGGTTACAACCTCGAACTTGGCCCGGTGATGCTAAATGCCGGCGCCAAAGCCATCTATATGGGCCCGAAAAAAGGCGATAACGGCGTGGCGTTCCCCATAGGGGGCGGTGTTAACGTTGCGCTGACCGACAGCATCCACCTCTTCGGCGAAGGTTATGCCGCGCCGGAAGGGCTGAATAACAGCGCGAAAAACTACGTTGAAGCCAACGGCGGCGTAAGCTGGACCCCCATTACCCCGGTGACGCTGAAAGCAGGTTACCGCCATGTGAGCGTTGACGGGAAAGACGGTCGTCCGAACCACACCCTGATTGATGGTGCCTATGTTGGCGGCGGCATCACCTTCTGACCCGCCGATAACAGCAAAAAACCTGCCGTCCGGCAGGTTTTTTATTCACAGCTCCTCACGCCTGATTATCGGCGTACCACCACCAGTTTCTGGTTCACAAACTCTTTAATGCCCAGATCAGACAGCTCGCGGCCAAAGCCAGAGCGTTTCACGCCGCCGAACGGCAGCTCCGGCGCAGTATCGGTTAGCCAGTTGATATAGACCATCCCGGTTTCGATCCGCGACGCCATCCGTTTCGCCCGTTCGATATCCTGGCTGAATACGGCACCACCCAGACCATAGTGTGAATCGTTCGCCAGCTTCACCGCTTCGTCGTCGTCCTTCACCACGTAGATTTGCGCCACCGGGCCGAAAAACTCTTCGAAGTACGCCGGATTATCACGGGTAATGCCGGTCAGAATGGTGGGTTCGAAAAAGTTGCCTTCCCGCGCCACCGGTTTGCCGCCCAGATGCAGTCTGGCGCCGTTTTTCACCGCCTCATCCACCTGCCTGGTCAGCGTTTCCAGCGCCTCTTTCGAGGAGAGCGGACCCAGTGTCGTACTCTCGTCCAGCGGATCGCCGATCTTCACCTGGCGGAAGGCTTCAGTAAATTGACTCAAGAACTGGTTAGCAATTTTTTCGTGCAGGATAAAACGTTTCGCCGCGGTGCACACCTGGCCGGCGTTGTTGAGTCGTGCCTGTACGCCAGTCTTCACCGCCTTCTCCAGACTGGCGTCGTCCAGTACCACAAACACATCGTTGCCGCCCAACTCAAGGGTCGCCTTTTTGATGTATTTTGCCGCCTGGGATGCCACCACGCTGCCGGCCTTTTCCGAACCGGTCAGCGCCGCCCCCTGAACGCGATCGTCGGCGATGATTTTCGCCACCTGATCCTGGGAGATAAAGAGGTTGGTCCACGCGCCATCCGGCGCTCCCGCCTCGCGCACCAGATGGGCGAAAGTCTCCGCACAATGCGGAACGATGCTGGCATGTTTGGCGATAACCGGGTTCCCCGCCGCCAGATTTGGCGCCAGTACCCGCATCAACTGGTAATACGGGAAGTTCCAGGGTTCTACGGCCATCAGCACGCCGATGGGATGGTGTTCAACCCAGGCCTCGCCAGTGTCGGAGGGATATTTCACCGGAGCCAGAAACGATTTCGCATTATCGGCATAGTAGCGGGCGATTTGCGCGCAGAGCGCCACCTCCCCACGGCTTTGCGCAATCAGTTTCCCCATCTCCTGGCTGGCAATTTTCGCCAGCTCTTCAACCCGACTGTCGATCAGATCCGCCAGCCTGTGCAAAACGGGTAAACGCTGGTCAATATCCCCCTTCGACCACGCGGAATGGTAGAGCGCATCCGCCTTTTGCAGCGCCGCTTCGACATCCGCATCGCTGTGTGCAGCGTACTGTTTAATCAGCTGATTATTTGCAGGATTCGCCGTCTGATAAGCCATATCGTATGTCTCCTTGTTTCGCGATTTACGTAGCCATAAAAACTACCCAAGGTATTAAGGGTAGTAGAGATAGCTAACCGCGCGGGTAAAGTTAGGTATATCCGGAAGATTCTGCACCGCCAATGACGCGAGCGTCACGCCCGCAGACAGCCCCGGACGAACGTGCTATAACCCCCCTGTCCCCTCAGCTAAGGAGCCTCCCGTGAGCCATACGCGCGATATCCAGCAAACCTTCTGGCGCGACGAACACCTGCCCTGGCTGGAACTGCGCAGCACCCGGGACAGCCGCCAGGCTTATAAACGGCACCGCCATTCGCAGCTCTCTATAGGGGCGATTATCGAAGGGGAAACGTGCTGTCTGTGCAACGGGCGGGAATATCTGCTGCGTCCTGGCGATCTGATCATTATCCCCGCCCAAGCGCCGCACAGCTGTAACCCGCGCGACGGCCGGCCGCGCAGTTACCATATGCTGTACCTCGACATAACGTGGTGTCGGCAACAGCTGTCGCTTCTCCCGAGCCAGGCGCAGGTGCACGCGCCGCATCCCGTGATCCGTGATCCTCTGTTTTTTGCACGATATCAGCAGATCGTGACGCTGATAGATCGGCAGCAAACGGCCACGCTACCCGAACAGGTCGCGCAACTGCTCCGGGCGCTCCCGTTGTGCGCCACCCCGCCACGACCGCTGCGCGCTATCAGTGTGCAGCTCTTCCGTCGCCTGGCGGCCGATCTACAGGCACCGCCCTCTCTTGATGCTCTGGCCCACGAGTTCGCCCTGCGCAAAGAAACGCTGATTCGAACCTTTAAGCAGGACACTGGCCTGACGCCCGTCAGCTTTATGAATATGGCACGCATCGAATTCGCCAAAACGCGCCTGCGCGCCGGGGATGAGATCGCCGACGTCAGCTACCAGGTCGGGTTTGCCGACCAGAGCCATTTCCACAAAACTTTTGTCAGCTATACCGCTGCCACGCCGCGCCAGTACGCGCTTGGCCGATCAATATCGGACAATAATTAGCGCCCCGCTTGCCATAAGCTGATCTCAGGTTCTTTCTGAGGTCGCTATGGACATGTTTACATCATTTTTCCCGCCCGCGTTTCCCGCGCTGGCGCTCTCCCACTTCGTAGCTCTGCTTAGCCCGGGGCCAGATTTCTTTTTACTGATGGGCTACGCCATCCGCCATCGTCTTCACGGCAGCGTCGGCCTGTGCGTCGGTATCGCTGCCGGAAACGGGCTGTACATTGTACTGGCGATTATCGGCTGGGGCGTGCTGCGTCAGGTGCCGCTGCTGTTTACCGTCGTCGAGTTGCTGGGCGCCGCCTGGCTGCTGTGGATTGGCAGCCTGCTATTGAGAAGCCGCCCGACGGCGCTGGCTCCCGACAGCGCCTCAGCTTCACGCCCGTCACTGGCAAAACAGCTTCTTCTGGGACTGGGTTCTTCGTTGCTCAATCCCAAAAACGCCCTGTTTTATCTTGCATTGATGACCTCGCTGCTGGGTCCGAACGTCACCCTGGTGCAACAGGCCGTCAGCGGAGTCTGGATGACCAGTATCGTGCTGCTGTGGGATCTGTCGCTGGTGACGCTGATTGCCCTACCAACGGTGCAACGTCGCCTTTCCGCCGTAGTCTGGCGCGTTGAGCGAATGGCCGGCGGCATACTGATGGCTTTTGGCAGCTGGATTATGTGGCAGTTTTTGCACGAGTACGCCGTCAGGCTATATGCTTAAGCCTATGGAAAAAATAGCTGAACTGAAACGCGCCAAACTGCTGGCGCTGTCGCTACTGCTGATTGCGGTCGCCATTTTTATCACTACGTTGCTGCTGCCGCCCACACCGTGGGTCAGCGCGCTAAAGGCCATCTCCGAAGCGGCGATGGTCGGGGCGCTGGCCGACTGGTTCGCGGTGGTGGCTCTGTTTCGCCGTATCCCGCTGCCCTTTATCTCCCGACATACGGCGATTATTCCCCGCAATAAGGACAGAATCGCCGATAATCTTGGCTATTTCGTACAGGAAAAATTTCTCGATACCCCCTCGCTGGTCGCGCTCATCCGTCGCTATGAACCTGCCCTGATGCTCGGCAACTGGTTCAGTCAGCCGGAAAACGCCCGGCGAGTGGGCCATCATCTGCTGAAGGTGATGAGCGGTTTTCTGGAACTGACCGACGATGCCCGTATCCAGCGCCTGCTGCGCCGGGCGGTACATAAGGCGATTGATAAGGTTGATCTGACGCAAACCAGCGCCATGATGCTGGAGGGATTAACCCGCAACCATCGCCATCAGAAGCTGCTGGACTCGCTCATTACCCAGCTCATTGCGTTGCTACAGCGCGACAGCTCGCGCGCGTTTATTGCCCGTGGCATTGTTCACTGGCTGGAGACCGAGCATCCGCTGAAGGCCAAAATTCTGCCCACCGAATGGCTGGGTGAGCACAGCGCCGACATGGTGACCGACGCGGTCAATACCCTGCTCGACGAAGTCACCCAGGATCGCAGTCATCAGATCCGCCAGGCATTCGATCGCGCCACCTTAAAACTGATCGATAACCTGAAAACCGATCCGCTGCTGGCGGAAAAAGCGGAGGGCATAAAGGCGTACCTGAAAAATGATGAGACCTTTAACCGCTACCTCAGCGAGGTATGGGCCGATCTGCGGGCGTGGATCAAAAACGATGTCACCCGCGAAGACTCGCGGATGCAACAGCGGATTGCTGATGCCGGGCAGTGGTTTGGTGAAACGCTGCTCCACGACGACGCGCTGCGCGAGTCGCTAAACGAACACCTGGAGCAGGCGGCCCATCGGGTGGCGCCAGAGTTTGCCGCCTTCCTGACCCGTCACATAAGCGATACGGTCAAAAGCTGGGATGCGCGGGATATGTCGCGGCAAATTGAACTGAATATCGGCAAAGATCTGCAGTTTATCCGCATCAACGGTACTCTGGTCGGCGGCGCTATCGGCCTGCTGCTGTGGCTGTTTTCGCAGATCCCGACGCTGCTGCATCTTAATATTGGCTGAAAATGGTAGCATCACCCCGCTTCCGACGATAACCACCCGATAAGGAGGGGCAGGCTATGTTATGGATATCGCGACTATTTGCGGGTCATTCCGCTACGCTTGTCTTTCCTATGGCGTTAATTCTCTATGATTTTTCCGCCTATCTGACCACCGACCTTATCCAGCCCGGGATCATCCATGTGGTGCGTGATTTCAACGCCGACGTGGCGCTGGCACCGGCTTCGGTCAGCTTGTATATGGCCGGCGGCATGGCCCTGCAGTGGCTGCTGGGGCCGCTCTCAGACCGTGTCGGCCGTCGACCGGTGCTGCTCGCCGGGGCGCTGATCTTCACCCTTGCCTGCCTCGCGACGATGTTTACCACCTCCATGACGCAGTTCCTCGTCGCGCGCTTCGTTCAGGGCACCAGCATCTGTTTTATCGCCACGGTCGGCTACGTCACCGTGCAGGAGGCCTTTGACGAGAAAAGATCGATTAAGCTGATGGCGGTGATCACCTCGATCGTGCTGGTAGCGCCGCTCGTCGGCCCGCTTTCCGGCGCGGCGCTGATGCACTTCGTCCACTGGAAAACGCTGTTCGGAATTATCGCCGCGATGGGGTTTATTGCCTGGTTGGGGCTACTGCTGAACATGCCGGAAACGGTGCGCCGCGGCGACGTGCCCTTCAGCGCCGGTAGCGTGGTTCGTGACTTCCGTGACGTCTTCCGCAATCGGATCTTTTTGTCCGGCGCCGCCACGCTCTCCCTGAGCTATATCCCGCTAATGAGCTGGGTCGCCGTCTCGCCGGTGATCTTAATGGACGACGGCGGGCTCAGCAGCGGCGAATTCGCCTGGGTACAGGTGCCGGTCTTTAGCGCGGTGATTATCGCCAACCTGTCGGTGGCGCGCTGGGTACAAGACCCTACGCGCCCGCGTTTTGTCCTGAGCGCGGTACCCATCCAGGCCATCGGGCTGGTGCTGCTGATTTTCGGCAACCTGGCATGGCCACACATCTGGTTATGGTCGGTGTTGGGGACCTGCTTCTACGCCTTCGGCATCGGGCTGATTTTCCCGACGCTGTTCCGCTTTACCCTGTTTTCCAACGATCTACCGAAAGGCACCGTCTCCGCGTCGCTGAATATCGTGATCCTTAGCGTTAGCGCGCTTTCCATTGAGGGAGCGCGCTGGCTATGGTTTCACGGCGGCAGATTGCCGTTCCACATGTTGGCAGTGGTCGCCGGGATTGCGGCTTCCTGCTGCCTGGCCGGGTTACTGTACAACCTGCGCCAACGTTCAGCAGCGGCCATCGAAGCCCGGCAATCCTGATAATCCCAGCACATAATCACACGGAGAAAGAGCAAAGATGAGCGATATTGAACTCAGCCCGGCGCAGCGCGACCTGTTATGCGAAAAGCTAAGAAAATACTGTGAAACCCATTTCGACCTCGATCTGGAGCAGTTCGACGCCGAGTTTTTTGTCGACTTTATCGCCAAAGAGCTGGGGCCACTGTTTTACAATGCCGGCATCGAGGAGGCCATCCAGACCCATCTCGCCTGGAACGAGCGGATTCAGGAAGAGATGGATCTGAAAAAGGTCTATTAGACCGATCAACGCGCGCGGAGATCAATAAACACACTATTGACAAGGTTATAATACGGGTTCTTTCATCATCTCCCGTGTACGGGGAAGGAAAACCATGTCGCTTATCATCGATCTACCCGCTATTTTCGAACAGTTCTCCGAAGCCCGCCAGAAGGGTTTCCTCGCCGTGATGGAACTTAAAGAGCGTAATATTCCGCTGGTGGGCACCTACTGTACTTTTATGCCACAGGAGCTTGCCATGGCGGCGGGCGCGGTGGTCGTCTCGCTGTGTTCCACCTCCGATGAAACCATTGATCAGGCAGAAAAAGATCTGCCGCGCAACCTTTGTCCGTTGATTAAAAGCAGCTACGGCTTTGGCAAAACGGACAAATGCCCCTACTTCTACTTTTCCGACCTGGTGGTCGGCGAAACCACCTGCGACGGCAAAAAGAAAATGTACGAGTACATGGCAGAGTTTAAAGCGGTCCACGTGATGCAGCTGCCGAACAGTGTCAGCGGTGCCGCCTCACGCGCGCTGTGGAAAGCGGAGATTCTGCGTTTGCAGCAGGCGCTGGAAGCACGTTTCGCGACGCCGATCGGTGAAGCGGCGCTGCGCGAAGCGATCGTGCTGAAAAACCGCGAGCGCCGGGCGCTGGCCAGTTTCTATCGTGTGGGCCAACTGAATCCTCCCGCGCTCAGCGGCAGCGACATCTTAAAAGTGATCTACGGCGCGACCTTCCGTTTTGACAAAGAAGCGCTGATCGCCGAGCTGAACGAGATGGCCGAGCGCGTACGTCATGAATGGCAGGCGGGCACGCGTCTGGCGGCACGCACGCGCATTCTGATCACCGGCTGCCCGATTGGCGGTGCTGCGGAAAAGGTCGTTCGCGCCATTGAAGAGAATGGCGGCTGGGTGGTGGGCTTTGAAAACTGCACCGGCGCGAAAGCCACTGAACGCTGCGTGGCAGAGAGCGGCGACGTCTACGACGCCTTGACCGACAAATACCTTGCCATCGGCTGTTCCTGCATCTCGCCGAACGACCAGCGTTTAACCCTGCTGAGCCAGATGGTCGAAGAGTACCAGGCGGATGGAGTGGTGGATGTGATTTTACAGGCTTGCCATACCTATGCGTTGGAGTCGCTGGCGATTAAGCGCCACGTCCGCCAGCACCATCACATCCCCTATATGGCGATTGAAACCGACTATTCGACGACCGATATCGGTCAGCTCAGCACCCGCGTCGCGGCGTTTATTGAAATGCTGTAAGGAAGAATCGTGGTGTTTACGCTAGGTATTGATTCAGGTTCCACGGCGACGAAGGGCATCCTGTTCGCGGATGGCATCATTCAGCGTCGCTTTCTGTGCCCAACGCCGTTTCGCCCCGCCGACGCGATTATTGAAGCCTGGGAAACCCTCAGCGCCGGGCTGGCATGCCGACCGTTTTTGACCTTAACCGGATATGGCCGTCAGTTGGTGGATTTTGCCGATAAACAGGTGACGGAGATTTCTTGCCACGGGCTTGGTGCCCGTCTGCTGGCTCCGGCAGCCCGCACGGTGATTGATATCGGCGGCCAGGACAGCAAGGTGATCCAGCTCGATGAGTACGGCAATCTCAGTGACTTCCTGATGAACGACAAATGCGCGGCGGGCACCGGACGCTTTCTCGAGGTGATTTCGCGCACGCTCGGCGCCAGTGTCGAGCGACTGGATACCCTCACCGAGGGCGTTGCGCCACACGCCATTACCAGCATGTGCACCGTTTTCGCCGAATCCGAAGTGATCAGCCTGCGATCGGCGGGGGTACCGCCAGAGGCCATTCTGGCCGGGGTGATTAACGCCATGGCCCGGCGTAGCGCCCACTTCATTGGCCGGCTGCCGACACAGGGTCCGCTGCTGTTTACCGGCGGCGTCAGCCACTGCGAGACTTTCGCCGCGCTGCTTGAGCGTCACCTCGGCATGACGGTGCACAGGCACCCGGACGCCCAGTTTGCCGGGGCGATCGGCGCGGCGCTGATCGGCTTACGTCAGAGGAGCCGCCGGTGACGGAATATCTGTTTTTATTTCACTCAACGGTGGGGGTAGTGCGGATGCGCAAAGCCCTGCAGGCGGCGGGAGCGTCCTTCCGGGTGAAGGACATTCCGCGCCAGCTGCGCGGCGGCTGCGGGCTTTGCATTTATCTGAGCTGTGCGCCGGGCGAAGAACAGAAGTGGATTCTCCCCGGCCAAACGGCAACCCTGTTTCGCGTCGCCGGGGATGATTATCAGCTGCTGGCTCAGTTTCCGCCGCAGGCGTAACCAGCGCGCGAATCATCGCCCGGCGGCGTACAGCGAGCACAATATCCGGGTTTGTTCCCTCAGCCCAGCAGCTGGCGAACGCAGGATTTAAACACCCGCACGCCATCCGCCAGCGCGGCGCGGTCGAAGCGCATCTCCGGATGATGCAGCCCCGGGAGCAGGTCGCAGCCCAGCCCCCAGAACCCGCCCTTCACCTGTGGACGCAGGCGCAGGTAGTGGAAAAAGTCCTCGCTGCCTGGCGTACTCTTCGCTGCCGTTAAGCCGGCTTCGCCAAACGTTTCGCGAATCGCCTGGCTGACGATAGCCGTAGCCTGTTCGTCGATAATCGCGGCGGGCATCTCCTTGACGATCTGGATATCGACGGTGGTGCCGTAAGCCGCCGCGCTGCTCTCTATCGCCCGCACCACCCGCTCTTTCAACGTCGCCATGCCGTCATTTTCCGCGCTGCGCAGATCCCAGCACACGTGCGCTTTCGCCGGCACCGAGTTGGTCACTCCCGCATCGCACAGAAAGCGCGTCGCTTTAGCGCTCCAGGTCAGCGAAGGCGCCAGATGAATCCCGTTTACCGCCTGCACCGCGTGCGACGCGGCATCCAGCGCGTTAACGCCCAGATGAGGCCGGGCGGCATGCGCGGCTTTGCCGTGGAAATCGACCATCACCGTCGCCGAGGCGGAGTAGTACATCGCCGGGACCGCCTTGCCCTTCGGACACTCCTCCAGCGGCCTGAGGTGGAAGCCGAACAGCATCTCTACGTCGTCCAGCACGCCCGCTTCCGTCAGCGCGATCGCCCCGGTGCCCAGCTCTTCAGCGGGCTGAAAGAGTATTTTCAGCTTCCCGCGCTTTACCAGCCCTTCGGCGAGGATCTCTTCCGCGGCGGTCAACACCACCGAAGAGTGACCGTCATGACCACAGGTATGGCGAGCCTCTAAGCGGCCATCGATGATATGGCCCAGCGCATCCATATCCGCCCGCAGCGCCACGACCGGCCCCGGCTTTCCGCTATCCAGCAGCGCAACAATGCCGGTGGTGCCGCCGACGTTGCGCTGAACCTGAAACCCCGCGGCTTCTAATGCATCGCCGATGTATGCCGACGTTTTGTGCTCCTCAAAGCCCAGTTCAGGGATTTGGTGCAGATAATTGAAATGCTCTAAAGTTCGCGACACGTCTTACTCCTTGCCTTCTATTATGCAATCACGCGCATGACCAGCATGGCGATGACGGCATTGATAATGCTCACCGCCATCAGCAGCGGCCAATATTTTTTCGGGACATCCGCCACGCCGAGCAGGCGCCCCATATACTGAAGCTGCGAACCCATGAGGAAAATCGCCGGGATCAGAATCGTGATATCCGCCACGTTGAGGGTGCCTTTGCTCAACAGGCTCACCGCCACGCCGGTCCCCGCAGAGGCGGAAAGCCAGGAGGTCAGCAATACGGTAATGGCTTCGCCCGGCAGGCCAAACAGGCCCATCAGCGGCGCGCAGACGTGGCCGATGATCTGCATCACGCCGAGCAAATTGAGCATTTCAGCGATCACGTAGGCCATTAATACATTCGGCATCAGATTGTTGATGGCGATATTAAATCCTTTGCGCGCGCCGATAACGAAAATATCGAACGGGTTACTGCCGACTTTTGCCGAATTATTCATTTTCAAAATCCCTTCTATAAGCGGTATTCAGAACCAGACGCGTGATTGCCGCGCCGACAAATTTCAGCACAAACATTAAAAGCAGCGGAATAATGATAGGAATGGTTAACGAAGCGAACAGCGCTGAGCCAATCGAGAAGTAGTTATTAATCAGACCGGCGCCGGAATATTGCCAGGCGCCCATAATAACCAGATCCTTACGATTTATTTTGTCGCTGTCATACAGCTCTTTGGTCAGCGCCGCACCGGCATCGGTACTCTGTAAATCGGTAATCAGCGCCAGGCCGGTATAACCCGGGATCCCAAGCAGTGGGCGAAGCAGCGGGGTCAGCAGCTTATGCGCCGCGCGGATCGCCCCGTAGTGGGTAAATATTTCCAGCAGCCCCAGCGCCAGCATCACCGTCGGCACCAGCGACAGGGCAAACAGGAAGCCGGCCTTGGCGCTGATGCCGCCGCTGCCGATAAAGGTGTTGGTTTCCGGCGTTTTCATGGTGCCGAACGCGCCGCCGAGGGTGGTAAAGTCAAACGCCCCCAGCCAGGCCATGCCTTCAACCTTAAACAGTAATCCGGAGAAAACTAACAATACGATGATCAGTGAAATCCAGGCGCCGGGCCCGACTTTCCACTCATTTGTCGTTTCGTCGGAGGAACATTCCAACGTTTTATTTTCACTCATACCCCGTCCTCTCACATAATGAAATGTTAGTGCGATTGTTTGCAATTTGAAATTATGTCAATTTATTGTTATTCGAATTTATTATTTTCACTGATAGGCTTTTCCATATTCCCTTAATCAGCATCATCACCATTTCTTATTCTTTAACTCCCCGAGCCTTACCACCTTAATAGCACGCCGGGAATAAGCGATGAGAATTTTCCTCCCTTTCAGTTTTTGTCCGAATTACGATTATCTATAACTTGCCGGGATGATAAATACCTGTGAAAGGGTGTTATTGTTGACTACAGGTCAACAAAGGAGCGAGAAACGATGTTGCATGAGAGGCCAATGAGCTATCTGTATGAAGTCGGGATTCAGGGAGGCATTCGCCGGGCCGCCGATATGCTGGGCATCAACCCGTCAGTCATCAGCCGCCAGATAGCGCAGCTGGAACGGGCGCTGGAGCTGCCGCTGCTGGAACGGCAGGGGCGAAACGTGGTGCTGACCGAAGCAGGGCGCCTGCTGGCGGAGGACTACTTCGAAAGCCGCCAGCGCCGGGAAAAGCTGGAAAGTCACCTGAAGGATTTACGCCATATGCGTGGCGGGACAATTTCAGTGAGGATTGGCGGCGGGCTGGTCACCACCTTTATTGAATCGGTGATGAGCACCTTTGCGCAGTCCTGGCCTAACGTATTCGTGGATATTATTGTCGGCAGCATGCAGGAGATGCTCAACGATATCGCCAGCGGCGAAGCGGATATGGCGGTCGCCTTCGGCCCCATCGGCAACCCGGAGCTTAAACGCCACAGCTTTCAGTGGGGCCCTATCTGCGCCATGGTCTCTCCTGCGCATCCCATCGCTGCCCTGCCCGCCGTCACCATCGATGAGCTTACGCAATATCGCCTGATCGCGCTCACCGACAGCTTTGGCCTGCAGCGTCATATGAACGCCATGTTCAAAACCGCTGGACGGCAGTTTCATCCGGCCTATCGCTGCAACCTCTTTTCCACCGCCATGAGCCTGAGCCAGGCGGGATTGGGAATCTCTTTTATGACCGCATACGCCGCCCGGGAAGCGATCGCCCACGGTATTCTGACCGCAGTCCCCATCGACCATCCTATCGCCAGCAGCGCCCAGTGCCACCTGCTACGCAACTCCGACCGCCGCTTTTCCCCGGCGGCGCATCATATGTGGCGGCTGCTGCACAACGCTTTTCGCGACGCGCAGCGGGCGCTGGCGGCCTGAGCTTATTCGGTCACCACAAACCGCGTTGGCGCAAAACAGTTCAGCAGCCGATGCATAAGGAAGACCATGGTCAGCGTGACGATCAGCGCCACGGTGACGGAAGTGATGCGGTACAGATCGCTGAACACCAGATCCTGGTCCGGGTGCAGGTTCTGGCCGAACATAATCCCGATGGTGGTGATGCTGGCAAAACCGACTCCGGCGCCAACCTTTTCCATGACGTGCAGGCGGGCGCTAAAGGCCAGACCCAGGCCAATCAGCGGCATCATCAATACCATATGATTACTGAAATCATAGATAAGCAGCTGCACCACCAGAATATACAGGCAGGACAATACCACACCCACGACGCGCCACACCGAGCTTATCACCGCGCCGCGATAGTGCATCGGGAACAGGATCAGGATCCCCGCCATTAGCGCCGAAAGAGAATCGCTGAGATCGCAGATCTGGAAGACCACGAAAATCAGGGTGGCGACGGTGCCGGAGAGCAGCGATTCATGGCGCACCCGAGCAGCGTCTTTTTCGATTCGCGGCGGTGGCTTACGCGGTTCGACGTCCGGAATCAGATAATGCATTAATGCGCTGAGCGCCACCGCCATCACGCAGGCTTCCATATTAGAGAACAGCAACGTGTGCCAGTTGCTGGTGGGATAGCTCATAAAGTTGAGCATCGTGCTCTGACAGACGACCCCCATCGACCCCAGCAGAAACAGCGGCCCCTGGCTCATAAAGCGAAAACGCATCACGTAGAGGGCAAAAACCACCAGCGTCATCACAATCGGCCATTGCGACAGATAGCCGACGATCAGCACCATTTCAACGCAATTTACCGCCGCACTAAACATAAACTGCCTGGCGACGTGACGATTAAAGACCGGCACCAGCGAAAGCAGCATCAGCGGATAGACCACAAAGAAGACGCCGTACTGCACGTCGTAAAAGGTCGAGATACTCAGCGCGATCATCCCGGCAAAGGCGATCCGCAGCGTCTGACGGAAGTCATTCGCCGTGTAAACGATATTACCGTGCGGTGTGAAAACGCGCACCAGGGTATTAATAGACATAGTGCAGCAGGCTCACCAGATGGATCTGCAGACCGGCAAAGGTGCGGGCGAACGGACCGTCGCTGTTATAGAGCTGAACCGTGGCACGGGCACCGGTCGGTAGCGGTTTGTCCAGCGGTTCATCAAGGGCGACGTGGATACGCATACGCTGAGCATCGCGCACCCAGCGGGTAGACAGCTCCGGTTGCGACAACTGGCCGTTTACCTCTTCCTGACCGGCTAAAATCCCGGCATCGCTGCTGGTGATGTGGGCCGGAAAAACTTTCCCCGGCAGGGCATCGAAGACCACCGCGGCATCGGTATTCACCCCGGCGTGGCGCAGGCTCTTCTCACGAAAATCAGCGACGATATCGGTATGGTTGCTAACCAGCGCCAGCAACGGCGTGGCGGCGGTGGCATACAGACCCGGATTGAGCTGCAGGTTGCTCACCATTCCGTCCGTTTCGGCGTAGACTTTGCTCCAGCCAAGGTTGAGCTGCGCCTCTTCCAGCGCGTTGCGGTATTTTTGCAGCGTCACGTTACGGTTATCGTCGCGCTCCCCACGCTGAATGAGTAGATTCTGAATGCTGGCATTGAGCGCGCTTACCGATTGTTCACTGGTCTGCCAGGTGGTGCGCACCTTATCGAGATCCGATTGCGAAACGTTCTGCATGGTGCTCAGCCGCTGGTAGCGATCCAGGGTCACTTTATCATTGCGGGCGGTGAACTGCGCGGTACGCAGATTAGCGCGCGCGGCGGCAAGCTGAGCATCAAGCTGCTGGTTGCTGAGCTTCGCCTGTTCAAGGGCGATCTGCGCCGCTTCCACTTTATTGATAAACGGCGTCGGATCCAGCTCATAGAGCAGGTCTCCTTTCTTCACCTGACTATTATTGTGCACATAGACCTGCGACACATAGCCAGAGACGCGTGGTGCAATGGGTGTCACCACTCGCATGACGGTTGAGTCCGGCGTCAACGGGATCCAGATATCGGCAACGATAAACCAGGCGAATATCACCAGAAATGCGGCAATACTTACCCTTACCCAGCGGGCAAATTTTTGTTCAGGGGTCATCATAGTTTTAGATCTTGTTATCTTCTTCGCGGATGGTCCGCAAATTGCAGGCGATGTGATTTAAGGTAGCGCTGAAGGCGGCGAGATCGTCCCGCGGAATAGTCCGGGTGACGCGGGATTGATAGGTTTCAATCACGCGATTCAGCTCTTCCAGTATCGACCGACCTTCCGCCGTCAGCGTCAGAAGGCGTATGCGTTTGTCATATGGCGATGTTGAACGCACCAGATAGCCTTGGTTTTCGAGCTGCGTGAGGGTGCGCATCAGCGGCGGCAGTTCAATTCCCTGCACCTCCGCCAGCTCGCTGACCGAGACGTTATCCCCCAACTGATGCAACTGCACCAGCACCGTCCAGCTTGACTGGGTCAGACCGGTATCGGTGATAGCAGAGTCGATGGTCGCACGCCACTGGCGTACCACCATCGCCATCCGCATCCCCATCGGGCGGCGGGCGAACAGTTCGTCTTCGGTCATGTTTCTTTCCTCAGTTAGCTGAGAAGAAAATAATACTTATCATGGTAAGTATCAAGAAACAAAGAGTGGAGAAGCATGTATTGATAAATTTGGTGAATGCATTATCCCCGGTCGCGCTAACGCTTACCGGGGCTACGGCGCCGTGCGATTTTGTAGCCCACACAAGTACGCAGCACCGCCTCCGGGGAAACACCGCCTGCGCTATCCCTTCGCGGAGCTACGGCGCCGTGCGATTTTGTAGCCCGCACAGGTGCGCAGCACCGCCTCCGGGGAAAACACTGCCTGCACTATCCCTTCGCGGAGCTACGGCGCCGTGCGATTTTGTAGCCCGCACAGGTGCGCAGCACCGCCTCCGGGGAAAACACCGCCTGCGCTATCCCTTCGCGGAGCTACGGACAAGCGCCGGGTAAAAGAGGGTACTTTTTAATTGATCTGATCGCGGCTAAGCCCGACATCTTTCAGCTGCTCATCGCTCATTTGTTGCAAAATCCGTCGCGTTTGATGCCGAAGCCACCATTTTCTTATCATTCTGCCCAGTAATATGAAGCCGATAAACGGCTGTCTTGCCCGATTCTCATGAAATTCCATACTCCACCTCCTCACCTTGCCAGAAGCTTTATCTTCGCGGATCGGAGGCCTGACAATACAGATGCACAAAACACTTTTCTTTAACATACAGATTGGCTAAAACAGTATCTGCGTGGCTTTTTTTTCATCCATCTGTACCGGTTTATCTATCTGTATGGCGGCAATAAGGGATACAGCATGACGCGTTACCAACATCTGGCCAGTCTGCTGGCAGAACGTATTGAGCAAGGACTGTATCGCGACGGCGAAAAACTGCCGTCGGTACGCAGCCTGAGTCAGGAACACGGTGTCAGCATCAGTACCGTCCAGCAGGCCTATCAGACGCTGGAACAGCAGCGGCTGATCACCCCGCAGCCGCGTTCCGGTTATTTTGTCGCTCCGCGTAAAGCGCAGCCGCCGGTTCCGCCCATGTCGCGCCCGGTTCAGCGCCCGGTGGAGATCACTCAGTGGGATCAGGTGCTAACCATGCTCGACGCCCGCAATGACAAAAGCATTATCCCCTTCGGCGGCGGTTCGCCGGACGTCACTCAACCCAGCCTGAGGCCGCTGTGGCGTGAGCTGAGCCGGGTGATCCAGCATAATCTCAGCGAGGTACTGAACTACGACGAGCTGGCCGGGCGCCGTGAATTGCGTGAACAAATAGCTCGCCTGATGCTCGACGGCGGTTCTGTGGTGAATGCTGATGATTTAGTGATCACCAGTGGCTGCCATAGCGCCCTGTCGCTGGCCCTGCTCTCGGTGTGCCAGCCCGGCGATATCGTCGCCGTCGAATCTCCGTCCTATTACGGCACCATGCAGTTGCTGCGTGGCCTGGGGATCAAAGCCATTGAGATCCCGACCGATCCGGACAGCGGGATCAGTATTGAAGCGCTGGAGCTGGCGCTGGAGCAGTGGCCGATCAAAGGCGTTATCCTGGTGCCGAACTGCAATAATCCGCAGGGCTTTATCATGCCGGACGCCCGCAAACGCGCAGTGCTGACTCTCGCCCAGCGCCACGATATCGTCATTTTCGAAGACGATATCTACGGCGAGCTGGCCACCGACTACCCGCGCCCGCGTACCATTCACTCGTGGGATATCGACGGCCGGGTGATGCTGTGTAGTTCTTTTACCAAAACTATCGCTCCCGGTCTGCGTATCGGCTGGATTGCGCCGGGACGCTACTACGACCGGCTATTGCAGATGAAATATGCCGCCAGCGGTACCAACGTTCCCTCTACGCAGCTGGCGGCGTCGATATTTATTCGTGAAGGCCATTACCATCGCCATGTGCGGCGTATGCGTCAGCTCTACCAGCGCAATATGGAAATCTATACCTGCTGGCTGCGGGAGTATTTTCCCTGTGGGATCTGCGTCACCCGGCCAAAAGGCGGCTATATGCTGTGGGTTGAACTACCGGAGCACGTCGATATGGTCTGCGTCGCGAAGCAACTGTGCCGCCTGAAAATCCAGGTCGCTCCGGGTTCGCTGTTTTCGGCATCCGGGAAATACCGCAACTGCGTCAGGATCAACTGCGCCCTGCCGCCGATCGAGAAACACCGGGAGGTGATGGTGATGCTGGGCGATGCGGTGAAGGTGGCGATGGAGTGATTAATCATCTTAACTAATGGAAAATATATGGAAAGCAACTTAAAAAAATTTTCGACCAATGCATTAAAAATTATTCCAGGATATGATTTCCTCTCGGAAATGTATATATTCATTAAACACCCGGAAATATATGACGGCACCCATGAATATGCTCCCTTGGTAAATTCTGGCGCTAATTTATTAAAATCAATACTAATTGTAGGCTCATTGATAGCTGCATTCAGTTTTCTTTCAATAAAATTAGCTCCCATAACTAGCTTTAAATTAATATTCAATCAACTATATTGGTACATTCTTTTGTTAATCCAACCTATAAAGTTTGGAGTCTTTTTCTGGCTGTGCATGTCTACAGCAACTCGATTTAAAAAAAATGTGTGTCATAGTGTTTATTTTTTTCAGGTGCTTCAAACCTACGCGGTTATTAATGTAATAACATTCTTCTTGTTTTGCATAGCAATCAACAGAATTTTCCTTACTGGAGATTTTAACAGACCATCTGGCAACATTGATCTAATGATAGGTTTTATATTGGCATTGCTTGTTCTTACACTTACATTCAGACTATTAATAGCTCCATCATTTCGTTACTTGTCGATGTATTACAAAAAACCATCCAGTGCAATTATCCTTCTCTTATCAATTAGCATCTCTTATTATTCAGCTAATCAAATAAAATTAGTAGACGGAAGGGGAATGGTGAACAAGAAAGAATTCTGCGAATTATCTTATGATTTAAAAATAAATCCCTCACACATTAATAAAATCGATAAAAACCTATACCTGAATGAGTGTATAAATATCTTCTCCCAGAATTGATAATTATGTAAAATCAGAAGGTTCCTGTTCACGTAAAGAGAGAACTATGGCTGACCTGAACCTGAGTACCCTGACGGAAGCAGACATCATCACCAAACGCGTTATGCCCGCCATCCTCGATGCTGGCTGGGACAACACAACGCAAATCAGACAAGAGGTCAAACTCCGGGACGGTAAGGTCATCGTGCGCGGCAAAGTCGCGGCGCGAAGAACGGTGAAATCCGCTGATATCGTGCTGTATCACAAGCCGGGGATTCCACTGGCGGTCATTGAAGCCAAAGCCAACAAACACGAAATCGGCAAAGGGATGCAGCAGGGCATCGAGTACGCGCGACTACTGGACGTTCCTTTCGTCTTCGCCACCAATGGCGACGGTTTTATTTTCCGCGATGCCACGGCAGCCGAAGGCGAGTTGCTCGAAAAAAGTATTACCCTCGACGAATTTCCATCCCCAGCCGAACTCTGGCACAAGCTCTGCGTCTGGAAAGGCTACACCGAAGCCCAACTTCCGGTAATTACCCAGGACTATTACGACGACGGCAGCGGCAAAACGCCGCGTTATTACCAGCTACAGGCTATCAATAAAACGATTGAAGCCGTTTCCGCCGGGCAGAACCGCGTTCTGCTGGTGATGGCAACCGGCACCGGCAAAACCTATACCACCTTCCAGATTATCTGGCGCTTATGGAAAGCGAAAAGTAAGAAGCGGATCCTGTTCCTCGCCGATCGCAATATTCTGGTCGATCAGACCAAAAACAACGACTTCCTGCCGTTTGGCACGGCGATGACCAAGGTCACCGGGCGCACCATCGACCCGGCCTTTGAAATCCACCTCGCGCTGTACCAGGCCATCACCGGCCCGGAAGAAGAACAAAAAGCCTTTAAACAGGTAGCGCCGGATTTCTTTGACCTGATTGTGATCGACGAATGTCATCGCGGCAGCGCTTCGGAAGACAGCGCGTGGCGCGAAATCCTCGACTATTTCAGAGCCGCCACGCAAGTTGGCTTAACCGCCACGCCGAAAGAGACTCATGAAGTCTCCAGCACCGATTACTTCGGCGACCCCGTGTATATCTACTCGCTGAAAGAAGGTATCGAAGACGGCTTCCTTGCTCCCTATAAAGTGGTGCGCGTCGACATCGACGTCGATCTCCAGGGCTGGCGCCCGACCAAAGGTCAGACGGATAAAAACGGTGAGCTGATCGACGACCGTATCTACAACCAGAAAGATTTTGACCGCACGATGGTGATCGATGAGCGCACCGAACTGGTAGCGAAAACCATTACCGATTACCTCAAGCGCACCAACCCGATGGATAAAACCATCATCTTCTGTAACGACATCGATCACGCGGAGCGCATGCGCCGCGCACTGGTCAATCTCAACCCGGAACAGGTCAAAAAGAACGATAAGTACGTGATGAAAATCACCGGCGATGACGACATCGGTAAAGCCCAGCTGGATAACTTTATTAACCCCAAAAAAGCCTATCCGGTTATCGCCACCACCTCCGAGCTGATGACCACCGGCGTCGACGCCAAAACCTGCAAACTGGTGGTGCTGGACCAAAATATTCAGTCGATGACCAAATTCAAGCAGATCATCGGCCGCGGCACCCGCATCGATGAACGCTACGGCAAGCTATGGTTCACCATCCTCGACTTCAAAAAGGCCACCGAACTGTTCGCCGACGAACGCTTCGACGGCATCCCGGAAAAAGTGATGGACACCACGCCGCAAGATATCGCCGACCCGGATTCTGATTTTGAAGAGCAGTTCGACGAGCACGAAGAAGAGACCGAAGACGACATCACCGGTGTCGATGAAGATCCCGCCCCGTATACCGTCACTGATTCCGGCGATGTCGGCCCGCTGCCGGAAGAGGACGAGAACAAAGTGCGCAAGTTTCACGTCAACGGCGTGGCCGTCGGCGTCATTGCCCAGCGCGTGCAGTATTACGACGCCGACGGCAAGCTGGTCACCGAATCCTTCAAAGATTACACCCGCAAAACGCTGCTCAAAGAGTACGCCTCGCTGGATGATTTCACCCGCAAATGGCAGGGCGTCGGGCGCAAAGAAGCCATTATCAAGGAACTGGAACAGCAGGGGATTATCTGGGAAGTGCTGGCGGAAGAGGTCGGTAAAGAGCTCGACCCGTTCGACATGCTGTGCCACGTGGTGTATGGTCAGCCGCCGTTAACCCGCAAAGAGCGGGCGGAGAACGTGCGCAAGCGCAACTACTTCACCAAATACTCCGACGCCGCGCAGGCGGTGCTGAACACGCTGCTGGATAAATACGCCGACGCGGGCGTGCAGGAAATAGAGAGTATTCAGGTGCTGAAGCTCAAGCCGTTCGACAGCATGGGTACGCTGCCGGAGATCATTAAAAGCGGATTCGGCGACCGTAACGGGTATAATCAGGCCATCAGCGAGCTGGAGAGCGAAATCTATCAATTACCGCCCCGCTCCGCGTAACCATTCCCCTTTTGCGCCTTCTGCTGCCACCGCGTAGCAGAAGGCCTTATTGTTAATGAAGCATGGAACACATCATGTCAATCAGCTCGGTTATCAAATCCTTACAGGACATTATGCGCAAAGACGCCGGCGTGGACGGCGATGCGCAGCGCCTCGGCCAGCTCTCCTGGCTGCTGTTTCTGAAAATCTTCGACGCCCAGGAAGAGGCGCTGGAACTGGAGCAGGATAACTATCAGTACCCGATCCCGCAGCGCTACCTGTGGCGCACCTGGGCGGCGAACGCCGAGGGCATTACCGGTGATTCCCTGCTGGAGTTCGTCAACGATGACCTGTTCCCGGCGCTGAAAAACCTCACCGCGCCTATCGACAAGAACCCGCGCGGCTTTGTGGTCAGGCAGGCGTTCAGCGATGCCTATATCCTCGGCGCGGCGCTCTCCGGTAAGGAGGCCAACTGATGGCGGTGGAAAAACTGATTGTCGACCATATCGATACCTGGACCACGGCGCTGCAAACCCGCTCCACGGCGGGGCGCGGCAGCTCGGGGAAGATTGACCTGTATGGCATCAAGAAGCTGCGCGAGCTGATTCTGGAGCTGGCGGTGCGCGGCAAGCTGGTGCCGCAGGATCCGAACGACGAGCCAGCGTCGGTGCTGCTGAAACGTATTGCGGCGGAAAAGGCCGAGCTGGTGAAGCAGGGGAAAATTAAAAAGCAGAAGCCGCTGCCGGAGATTAGCGAGGAGGAGAAACCGTTTGAGCTGCTGATTGGGTGGGAGTGGGTAAGATTACCACAAATATACATCCCTCAGTCAGAATCATCACATAAAGTTAAGTCATCTGATATTATAGATGAAGGCCGTCACCCTGTTATTGAACAAAATGCTGAATTTATATCTGGTTACTCTAACAACTCAGAGCTATTAATTAATATTAACAATCCCGTTATAATATTTGGCGATCATACCAGAAATATAAAATATATTGATTTTGATTTTATCGTAGGTGCTGATGGTGTGAAAATACTTTCCCCCGTCATTATTAACGAAAAATATTTTTACTGGCAGCTTAAGTCTTTTAAAATTGAATCAAGGGGGTATTCTAGACATTATAAAATGTTAAATGAGAAATTATTTTCTCTACCACCTTTATGTGAACAAATCCGAATAGTAACTAAGGTCGAAGAGCTAATGTCCCTCTGCGACCAACTGGAGCAGCACTCCCTGACCAGTCTGGACGCCCACCAACAGCTGGTTGAAACCCTGCTAACCACGCTAACCGACAGCCAGAACGCCGATGAACTGACCGAAAACTGGGCGCGTATCAGCGAACATTTCGACACGCTGTTTACCACCGAAGCCAGCATTGACGCCTTAAAACAGACCATTCTGCAACTGGCGGTAATGGGCAAACTGGTACCGCAGGATCCCAACGATGAACCGGCCTCTGAACTGCTCAAACGTATTGCGCAGGAGAAAGCGCAACTGGTGAAAGACAGGAAAATGAAAAAGCAAAAACCGTTGCCGCCGATTAGTGATGAGGAAAAACCGTTTGAACTGCCAAATGGGTGGGAATGGTGCTGTATTGATGACTTAACGTTTGTTTCCGGCGGAATACAAAAACAACCCAAAAGACGACCTGTTAAGAACCATTTTCCTTATTTACGGGTTGCTAATGTCCAAAGAGGTGATATTAATATTGATGAGCTTGAGAGATTCGAACTAGAACCTCATGAGTTAACTTTTTGGTCGTTAGAAAAAAATGATATTCTAATTGTTGAAGGTAATGGTAGTGCTGATGAAATTGGTCGTTGTGCTATTTGGCAGGCTCCAATAGAAAAATGTGTTTATCAAAATCATTTGATAAGAGTCCGAGGAATAATAGAAGGATATCAAGAATTTATTGCATTATATCTTAACTCTCCATCTGGTATTAAAGAAATGCAACGGCTCGCTGTTACCACCAGCGGTCTATATAATCTCAGTGTAGGTAAGATCAGAGGTATAACAATTCCATTACCACCTCTTAATCAACAAAACTTGATTTTGTCAAAAATAAGAGAATATATCTTTATTTGTGATAACTTAAAAATATCTATCCAATCCGCTCAACAAACCCAGCTCCACCTGGCAGACGCCCTCACCGACGCCGCCATAAATTAACCACCCTTCATAAACCAATAAAGCGGCTAAATAGCCGCTTTACTCTCATCACCAGAAATAATCCATCCCCGCATCCACACCGTTATTTTCATTCATTTTCAGCTGGACTTTCCGTCTATTCCCTGATGATATGTACAGGTATTTTTCGCAAGACGCCCGTGCTGCAACACGAGCGCCTTGCTAATCACAATCACTATTTCAGGAGAATAGCCATCATGACTACCCCGCATTCTATTGCAGAATTCACCGATCCAGAAGTCTCCCCGGAAAATAACCGTAAAGGCACCGTCAGTTACGCGAGCCGCTTTGAAGATCGCCAGCGTATCCCGGCGATTATCATGAAAGGCCAGTGGCTGGAAGCTGCCGGTTTTGCCACCGGCGCCAAAATCGATATCAAAGTAATGGAAGGCTGTATCGTGATTACCGCGAAGCAGCCGGAGCCGGAACTGGTAGAGTCTCTGCGCCAGCTGCATAAGCTGTCGGCGCGCAAGCAGAAGCAGGTGCAGGCGTTAATCGGCGCGATCGCCGGGCAGAAACGTAAGCTGGCCTAAGCTAAATTCCCCGGCGGCGCTGCGCTGACCGGGGCTACCGGTTCCCCACCGTCTGCGGGCCGGTCGCCCGGACAAGGCGCGTCAAGCGCCCCCTCCGGGGTAATCATGAGGCAGGCTATTTCTTGTTAAGATCGCGAATCATCGCTTCTCTTAAGATCGCATTCAGTCGCGTTTGATAACCTTTCCCGGGACGTTTAAGCCACTCCATAATATCGGCATCAATACGGACAGAAGCCTGAGTTTTTAGCGGTCGGTAAAATTTACCGCGTACGGCATCTGACCACTGTGCGTCGTCTGTGGCGGGAATATCGCTATAATCGATTTCATCATCCGTTTTGTTGGCCAGCGCTTTAAGCTCATCGTCTCGCTTAGCCGTAAGCGTATCCGGATTGTCACGTTTATGTTTAACCATGTTCATAACGATTTCTCTCTTTGCTGTCCGCCTTCCGGGCGCTGATAATACGAATGACCTCTGTTCCACTTTCAAAACGGACCGAATGCGCAACCATGATAACAATGATCCCATGAACGAGGCCGATAGTTTGCCAGCGATATTCACCATTCTCATAACGATCCTGTCGGGAAAGATGCCGGGGATCGTCAAAGACGAGCACCGCTTCTTCAAACCGGATTCCATGTTTTCTTAGATTACTTATTGCCTTGTTCGCATCCCATTCAAACTCCATTGGCATCATATTCATCCTGATTGTATATACAAAAAAGTATAGACAATTATCCAAGGATAATACTCTCAACATTGGAAAAAACTTCACATTTTTAAAGCAGGAATTGTAAAGGATGCCCCCAGCTCGCGCTGTGCTTAGCCGGGCTACAGGTTACCCAGCCGTCTGCGGGCCGGTAGCCCGGACAAGGCGCGTCAAGCGCCGCCTCCGGGAAACCGCGCGCAATGCCGCTTCAGACTGTTTTCCCGGCGGAGCTGCGCTTAGCCGGGCTACGGGTTCCCGGCCGTCTGTTCGTCCTCGCCAAAAAACACCATACCTTTATAGGGCTTCGCCCGGCACGCCGCCAGGCGCTGGGCGAGACTGCCGACATGCAGCTCCAGCTTGTGGCCGTCCGGGTCGAGGAAATAGTGCGACGCGCCTTCGCTTTTGTTGGTTTTCCAAACAGGAACGCCAGCCGCATTCAGACGCCCGACAACAAGCGCGAAATCCTCTTCCGCAATGCTGAACGCGTAGTGGGTGTAGTCGCTCTCCTCCGGCGAAATGACGCGCCGCTGCGGGTCCAGCGACAGGCACAGCCAGAGGTCGCCGCAGGAAAAATATGCGCCGTTATCCCAGCGGGCGTGCAGCGTCATCCCCGGAAGCTGCTGATAAAACGCCACGCTCGGCACCAGCTGGCTGACCGCCAGGGTCAGATGGTTTAATCCGCTTAACATGGCTCCTCCTCTAATGACATCACGATTTGCTGACGCAGCCACCGGTGCGCCGGGTCGCGGTGCCAGCGCTCGTGCCACAGCATCAGCATCTCAAACCCGGCGACCGCCAGCGGCGGTTCAACCACCATCAGCCCCTCAGCTCCGCGCACCAGCCGCTCCGGCAGCACCGCCACCAGCTCGCTATTGCGCAGCGTCTCCAGCATAAACAGGAAATGTGGCACGGAAAGGACAACCCGCCGCGCCAGCCCGAGATTTGCCAGCGCGCTATCGGTCGCGGCGCTGAATCCTCCGCCATCAGGCGAGACAATCACCTGCTCCAGCTGGCAGAACTGCGCCAGGCTTAACGCCGACCGCAGCGCCGGGTGCCCCGCTCTACCCGCCAGCACGTAGCGTTCGCGGAACAGCAAACGCTGATGCAGCCCGAGTGGCGCGCCGTCGCGCGTGTGAAAAAACAGATCGACCTCATCACGATCCGCCTGCTGAACCAGCCGCGCGGGCTGTAGCTCAAACAGCGCCAGGCGGCTGGCTGGAGAGGCGATGCGCAGGGTATTGAGTACCGGCAGCAAAATCGCCGACGCCATATAGTCCGTCGCCGCCACCCGCCAGGTCTGCGCCGCCGTGGCCGGGTCGAAGGGCTGAACCGGCGCTACCGCCAGCTCCAGCGCCAGCAGCGCATCGCGCAGCGGCCCGCGCAGTTCATCAGCGCGGGCGGTGGGCTGCATTCCGCGCGGCCCCGGTAGCAGCAGCGGGTCGGCGAAAATCTCCCGTAGTCTTGCCAACTGCACGCTGACCGAAGGCTGCGACAGGTTGAGGCGCTTCGCCGCGCGGGTGACGTTATTTTCGCTGAGCAGGACGTTCAGCGTGCGCAGCAAATTGAGATCCAGCCCCTGGAGATTAATCATTACTATACCTGTCATTGAAGCAATTCATTTCTACTATAGCATCGTCGACTCTACTCTGCAGCTCTCCATTGCTCAGAGGTGATTTCAATGAAAATATTACTGGTTTACGCCCATCCGGAACCGCGTTCGCTTAACGGCGCGCTGAAAGATTTTGCCGTGCAGCATCTGCAAAACGCCGGTCATGACGTGCAGGTGTCCGATCTCTACGCCATGCGCTGGAAGGCGGGATTTGATGCCGATGACAGCAGCGCCCCGCCGGTCGGTGAAAGCTGGCGGGCAACGCGGGATTCGCAGTATGCCTTCGCTAACGACACGCAAAGCGCGGATATCATGGGCGAACAAGAGAAGCTGCTGTGGGCCGATACGGTGATTTTTCAGTTCCCGCTGTGGTGGTTTTCGCTGCCCGCCATCATGAAGGGCTGGATTGACCGGGTCTACGCTTACGGGTTTGCCTACGGCGTCGGCGAGCACAGCGAAACCCACTGGGGCGATCGCTACGGCGAAGGTACGTTCGCGGGGAAACGGGCGATGCTGATCGTTACCGCCGGCGGATGGGCGGAACACTACGCGCCGCGCGGAATTAACGGGTCTATCGACGATATCCTGTTCCCCATTCAGCACGGGATGCTGTTCTATCCCGGCTTTGACGTCCTGCCGCCGGTGGTGTTCTACCGCACCGACAAACTCGATGCACAGCGCTTCGCCGCGCTGCGCGATGCGCTGGCCCGGCGACTGGATACTCTCTCTGAAACGCCGCCCATTCCCTTCCGTCGTCAGAACTACGGCGACTATCTGATCCCCTCTCTGAACCTGCGCCCGGAGCTGGCGCCAGGCGAAAACGGCCTCGCTATCCACGTGAAGCCGATGTGAATCTCGGTGGGTGATATTCGCGGCTCGGCGAATATCACCACAATTCATAAGGTGAACTGTGAGCCTCCGCGCAATAACAACATTCCACCGCTGTACACCCCCTCTCACATTGATAGCGATCAAGAATAATCATACCGTCTGGTCGGTATGATTCGGGCCATGAATACAGAAGCCCAGCACCGCAAAAAAGATCCTGCACGCCTGCATCAACAGTTGCTGGAGTCGGCGGCAATGATTGCCGGACGGGATGGCATCGCGTCGCTCTCGTTGAATGCCGTCGCGCGTGAGGCAGGCGTCAGTAAAGGTGGATTGCTGCACCATTTCCCCAGCAAGCAGGCGCTCATTTTTGCGCTATTCGCCCGTCTGCTGGCGATTATGGAAGAGGCTATTTCGGGACTGATGGCGGCCGATAATGTCTCTTATGGCCGTTTTACCCGCGCCTACCTGCACTATCTCTCTGACCTGACGGATACCCACGAAAGCCGCCAACTGATGGTGTTGTCCCTGGCGATGCCGGATGAGCCGGTACTGAGAAAATGCTGGCGAGACTGGATGTTGGGGCATCTGGCACAGGGCGATGCGCTGGATAATAGCCACACCGGCACCCTGGTGCGCTATGCCGCGGACGGTATCTGGCTGTCGGAACTGACGGAGGGGCGCACCATGAGCGCCGACCACCGGCAATCGCTGGTGCGCGATCTGACGCGGATGACGCTTCCGGCATAATGCCGAAAAAGCCTGCCCGGTCAGGCGTAATGGATGGTTGCAGGCCGTCTGGAGCCCCCGGATATAACATGAACTCCCAGGACCAGACTGACAAATAAAATAGCCTCATGTAGGCTCTTAGATTGAGGCCGCGATGCGCTACAACATCAATGCCCGTCTCATTTATGATGCAACGGACGGCACACTCACCCTACCGGGAAGCAGCGAACCGGACAGCCAGCTGTCTATCACCGCCAGCGCGCTGCTCTACTATTTCCTGCGCCATACCAATGTTATCAGCCGCGATGAGGTACTGAAAAAAGTCTGGGACGACAATGGGCTAACCTCATCCAACAGCAACCTCAACCAGTATCTGAGCATGCTGCGCAAAACCTTCCGTCATTACGATATCGAGAATATTATTGTCACGGTGTCGCGCGGCATGCTGCAGCTCAACCCCGAATTAACCATCGCCATCATTGACGACCTACCGGAGGCAACGCCCGCCCCCGAGACGAAAGTCGCGCCGGGGCAGGAGTCCGTGCCCCCGCAAGATATCACCGAGGGGCCCCCCGCCCCCTCCGGGCATACACGGGGTAGTTGCTGGTATATGGCCGGCGCCAGCCTGCTGGCCATCGCTCTGCTGCTGCTGGCATTTACTTTCGTCGGCGGCCGCGAATCCCGTCCCATTACCCTAACGAAGATGACCCACAGCCAGTGCGAACTGCTGGCCAGTGACGAGATGCTGCGCTCGGTCTCCGCCACCGCCTACGGTAAGCATTTTGATGAGGTACGCCAGCGGCTGAAGCTAATGTGTAAACCCGGCGAGCGCTTCGTCTTCTTCTATGGCGACAGGCTGGAAACCAACGGGCTGGGCCGGGTGTTCCTCGCCCACTGCGCCATGCATGAAGATAACCCGTTCAGCTACTGCGATAACTATTTCTACTACTCATGGAAGCCGCAATGAGACTCGCACCTCGCCCCTTCTTCGTCCTCTCTACGCTGGTATTTATCGTCGCGGCCGGGGTCAGCGCCTGGAAACTGCTGCCCGTTGAAAAAGAGGGGGTGATGAGTTGCTCGACCAAAGCCATCATGCGTTTTGAAAACATGGAGAAAGAGAACGTCAACGGCAATATTCATTTTAATTTTGCCGCCAACGGCAAAGGCTCCATGGTCGTCGAGGGCTATACCGACTCTGCGGCTGGCTGGCTCTATCTGCAGCGCTACGTCAAGTTTAACTGGACCAGCCAACGCATCTCATCTACCGAACGCCACTACCGCATCAACAAGTGGGAATCCAGCGCCTCGTCAATCGATGAGTCCCCGGACATTATTTTTGCCTACTTTATGCGTGAAATGTCCGACAGCCACGATGGCCTGTTTCTCAACGCCCAGAAGCTTAACGAGAAAGCGATTCTGCTGAGTTCCATCAACTCCCCGCTCTATGTCTGCACCCTGAAATCCGGTAGTCAGTTCGATTAACCCCATTCCCCCGCTTTCCAGGTATCACCCTCGCCGAGAAACCGCACTTTTTGCATTTATCTGGCGGCCAAAAACATGACAAAACCCACACTTAACAGATGGATATATTACCCCGTATCCGCAATAAATTAGCACCCCGTTAACATTCCTCCCTGCGCGTCTCAACGCGCTAAAAACCGCCCGCGGCAACGCCAAATTCAGCACGGCCACCCAGCACAAACCGATAAATCATTGGCTATAAAAGACTAAATTACAGAGTAAAAATCTAAAAACAAAACTCTCACGGATTTAAATTTCACTCCATCTTCATTTCCCTATAGTGGATTTCGAACGCCGCTGCCGCGTGTTGACGCCGTTACGCGGACGGTTTTCCCGAATCATAAAACCTGTTCTGGAGGAGATCACAATGGGTGATGCATTGGGGCTTATTGAAACCAAAGGCCTGGTGGCCTGCATTGAAGCAGCGGATGCGATGTGCAAATCCGCCAACGTCGAGCTCATTAGCTATGAAAACATCGGCTCCGGGCTGGTGACCGTCATGGTGAAGGGCGATGTCGGCGCAGTGAAAGCGGCGGTGGATTCCGGTGTGGAATCGGCGCAGCGCATTGGGGAAGTGGTGACCTCGCTGGTTATCGCCCGTCCGCATAACGACATCAACAAAATCGTCATTAAACACAAGGCTTAAGGCCGGGAGAACGCAAATGGGTGATGCATTAGGTCTGATTGAAACCAAAGGGCTGGTGGCTTGTATCGAAGCGGCGGATGCGATGTGTAAAGCCGCCAACGTCGAGCTGATTGGCTATGAAAACGTTGGCTCCGGCCTCGTCACCGCAATGGTGAAAGGTGACGTCGGCGCAGTGAAAGCGGCGGTGGATTCCGGTGTGGAATCGGCGCAACGCATTGGGGAAGTGGTGACCTCGCTGGTTATCGCCCGTCCGCATAACGACATCAACAAGATCGTCGCACATTACAAAGTGACGGAATAACGGGAGACAACATGATGAAAGAAGCGCTAGGGCTTATCGAAACCAAAGGGCTGGTGGCCTGTATTGAAGCTGCCGATGCGATGTGTAAAGCCGCCAACGTCGAGCTGATTGGCTATGAAAACGTCGGCTCGGGGCTGGTCACCGCGATGGTGAAAGGCGACGTCGGCGCGGTCAATGCGGCCGTTGACTCCGGCGTGGAAGCGGCAAAACGCATCGGGGAAGTAGTGACCTCTCGCGTCATTGCGCGTCCGCATAACGATATCGAAAAAATCGCGTCGCAGCATAAAGCCTGACCTGACAGGGCGCGCCCCGTCGCCACTCTTTTAGTCTGATGAAGGATAGACTCATGATTGAACTGGATAACGATTTGCAGTCCCGCCAGAACGCGCGGGAACTGGTGCGTAGCGCCAAAAAGGCCCAGGCGATTCTGGCCACCTTTTCGCAGCAACAAATCGACGCCATCGTGAAAAACGTGGCCCAGGAAGCCGCGCACCACGCCGAAGCGCTGGCGAAAATGGCTGCGGAAGAGACCGGATTTGGCAACTGGCAGGATAAAGTGCTAAAGAACCGTTTCGCTTCGCTGCGCGTTTACGACGCCATCAAAGATATGAAGACCGTCGGCATCATTCATGACGATCCGCTAAAAAAAGTGATGGACGTGGGCGTGCCGCTGGGCGTGATTTGTGCGCTGGTCCCGTCGACCAATCCCACCTCTACCGTGATCTACAAAACGCTGATTGCCCTGAAAGCCGGTAACGCGATTATCTTCTCCCCGCATCCGGGCGCGCGTCAATGTAGCTGGAAGGCGATTGAGATCGTCAAGCGCGCCGCCGAAGCAGCAGGCGCACCGGCGGGCAGCGTCGATGCCATTAGACAACTGACCCTCGAAGCCACTTCAGAACTGATGCACAGCAAAGACGTCTCGCTGATTCTGGCGACCGGCGGCGAAGGTATGGTTCGCGCAGCCTACGCTTCCGGCACGCCGACCATTAGCGGCGGCCCGGGAAACGGACCGGCCTTTATCGAGCGCAGCGCCGATATTCATCACGCGGTGAAAGATATTATCACCAGCAAAACCTTCGATAATGGCGTGATCTGCGCCTCCGAGCAGTCAATCATCGTCGAACGCTGCATTTATAACGATGTGCATCGTGAACTCGAAGCCCAGGGCGCCTACTTCATGAATGAAGGTGAGGCGGCCAAAATGGCGGCTCTGCTGCTGCGCCCGAACGGCACCATCAACCCGAAAGTGGTGGGTAAAACCGCGCTGTATCTCAGCCAGCTTGCCGGTTTCAGCGTTCCGGCCAGCACCAAAGTGCTGATCGCCGAGCAAACCACCGTCTCTCACCAGAACCCTTACTCCCGCGAAAAACTGTGCCCGGTGCTCGGCCTGTATGTCGAGGAGGACTGGAAAGCCGCCTGCCATCGTGTGATGGAGCTGCTGACTAACGAAGGCCTCGGCCATACGCTGGTGATCCATACCCGTAATCAGGATGTCATTCGCCAGTTTTGCCTCGAAAAACCGGTTAACCGCATTTTGATTAACACTCCGGCGGCGCTGGGCGGCATCGGCGCAACCACTAATATTACCCCGGCGCTGACGCTCGGTTGCGGCGCGGTTGGCGGCGGTTCCAGCTCCGATAACGTCGGCCCAATGAACCTGCTCAACATCCGCCGGGTTGGCTACGGCGTACGTTCTATTGATCAGCTGCGTACCCCGGGCAGTCGCCCTGAACCGCAGCCGACCATTGTCACGCCCGCAGATAACCCGCAGCGCAGCATTCTTGAGGACGTGCGCTTCACCGCGCCAGGCTCCGCTTCCAGCGTCCCCGCCAGCGGCGGCGCTGGAGCAGATAACCGCTTTGCGGTCGCCGCCGAAGCGGAAGGCGAGCTCAACGAGCAAAATGTGGAACGCATCATCCGCCAGGTGATTGAGCGCTTAGGCCAGTAATGCATTGAAATAAGGCGATAAAAACGATGATTCTCGCAAAGGTAGTCGGACATGTCGTCGCCACGCAGAAATGCGCTGAGCTACGCGGCAGTAACCTGCTGCTGATCGTCAAACTGGACGATAACCAGCACCCCATGAAGGACCAGACCTGGGTCGCCGTCGATAGCGTCGGCGCCGGCATGCACGACATCGTCCTGGCTGAAGAGTATTTCGCGCTCAACGCCGAGCGCTACAAAGCCATGTCGGTGGTCGCCATTGTTGAGAACGTGTTTCGGGACGCTTAAGGAGTGAATAACCCAATGAGTGAATTTTTGCTGAAACCCCGGATCCGCTTTGGTCAGGACGCGCTAGCGGTTCTGGGCGAGCTTCCCGCCCGTAACGTCCTGCTGGTGACCGACAAGGCGATGGTCAAATTTGGTCTCGCCGAACGGGTTACTGGCCCGTGGCGCCAGCACGGGATCGCCTTCCAGGTCTGGGATGACGTGGTGGCGGATCCGGATATCGCCACTATCGTACGCGGGATGAAGGTGATGGATGCCTGCTATCCGGATCTGGTGGTGGCGCTGGGCGGCGGCTCGGTCATTGACGCGGCCAAAGCGGTTATTTTCGCCCTGGCGCAGACCCGTCCACAGGCCGGGCGCCCGCGTCCCTGCTTCGTGGCGATCCCGACCACCAGCGGTACCGGTTCCGAAGTGACCGCCTTTTCGGTGGTCAAGGCGCATGCCGAAAAACTGGTGCTGGTGGATCCGACGCTGCTGCCGGATATCGCCATTCTCGACCCGGCGCTGGTGGCCTCGGTACCGCCGGCGATCACTGCCGATACCGGAATGGACGTGCTGTGTCATGCGCTGGAGGCCTATGTATCCCGCGCCGCCAGCGACTTTTCCGATGCGCTGGCTGAAAAAGTCGTGCAGCAGGTTTTCCGCTATCTGCCCACCTGCTGGCGCAGCGGCGACAATCTGCTGGCTCGTGAAAAGATGCACAACGCCTCCTGCATGTCGGGCATGGCCTTCACCAACGCCTCCCTCGGCATCACCCACAGTCTGGCCCATGCGCTTGGCGGCGTGTTTCGCGTCCCCCACGGCCGCGCGAACGCCCTGCTGATGGCGGAAGTTGTAGCCTGGAACGCCGACGTCCATGGCCAGTGCGACAACCACGCTGCGCAGAAATATGCCCGTCTGGCGCATCTGCTGGATCTCCCTGCCGCCACGCCGCGCCAGGGCGTCGCCAGCCTGCTGGTCGCCATCCAGACCTTAAAAGAAGAGATAAGCATGCCGACCGGCATTCGCGACACCGGCATTGAAGCGCCTGAATTCGAGCGTCGTTTGCCGGAGATGGTCGGCCAGGCGCTGCGCGACAGCTGTACCCCAACCAACCCGCGCACGCCGGACACCAACGCTTTGACCGAGCTTTATCGCCGCGCCTGGAGCGGCAGCCGGTAATTGCCCGGCTGCACTTACGCGGGCCGACAAGGGGCCGAATGGTGGGCCGAGCCGCCACCCGGCAGAAACACAGACACAGGACTCACCGCAGGGTTGCTCTCAGCCGCGGAAAAAGAACATCTGGAGAATACTACATGGCACACTACAGCTTAACGCCGCGCGTCAACGTGCTGGCTAAACGTTTACTCTCACAAAAAAGCACCCTGTGCAGCGAACATGCCGCCACGTTGAACGCCCTTGATGGCGATATCGCGGGCATTCCCACCGCCGTCAAACCGGCGCGCCGTTTCTATGAACTGATGCGCCAGCTACCGCTGTGCATCAGCCCCGATGAGCTCATTGTCGGTGACCAGACCCGCAAACCACACGGGGCAATCTTTCACGATGACAGCGCCGCGCATCGTCCATCGGCGTTCCGCTTTCTGAATCTCAGCAACGAGCTGGACTCCCCGGATTACCGACTGATCGTCGAGAAAGGCGTGCTGGCGCTTAAACACCAGTTGGAAGAGAAAACCCGCAGCCTGGGTAGTGCCGTCAGCCGCAGTGGTATGGATGAAGTCAACGGCTGCCGAGCCGCCATTTACGCCTGCGACGCCCTCCTCGCCCTGGCACAGAATCTGGCCACCAGCGCCGAAACGCTCGCGGCGGCAGAAACCAACCCGCACCGCCAGGCCGAACTGCGGGAGAGCGCGGCGATTCTGCATCACGTTCCGGCCCACCCGGCACGTAACTTCAAAGAGGCCTGCCAGGCATTTTATCTGTTTCAGCTGGCGCTGCAGTTGGACAACGGCAGCTACGCGGTAAACCCGGAAGGTGCTGATAAGGCTCTGCTGCCGTGGTATCAGTGCGACATCGCCAACGGCACCCTGACGCCGCAACAGGCCTATGACATCGTTGAGTGCCTGTGGTTCAAGCTGGCACAGCTGAGCGAAGTCCGCGCTACCTACGCTGTCGATGGTTATCCGATGTTTGACGCCCTGCTGCACGGAGCCAGCCTTGAGAACGCGCGTATTAACGAACTCTCCGCCATGTTCCTCAGCGCGCAGCAAAACCTGAGCGCGCTCAATCTACCGGTACGTCTGTTCCGTGGCGAACAAAAGGTCTCCGCCATGCCGTTTGCCGCCTGTAGCGAAACGCCCCCGGCAGAAGGGCTGACCCCGCGCATGCAGCGCCTGCGCGACCACTACCTGACGGTGCGCCCGAGCGTCTCTATCTACCGCGCGCTGGCCTTTACCGAAGTCGTGAAAGCGAATCCGGGTATGCCGACAATTCTGCTGCGCGCCAAGGCCTTCCGCCACGCCTGTGAAACCGCGCCGATTCTGATTCAGGACGATGAACTGATCGTCGGCCATCCGTGCGGTAAGCCACGTGCAGGGGCCTTCTCGCCCGATATCGCCTGGCGCTGGGTGCGCGACGAGCTCGATACCATGAGCACCCGTCCACAGGATCCGTTTGAGATCAGCGAAGAAGATAAGCAAACCATCCGCGAAGAGATCGTGCCGTTCTGGGAAGGCCGCTCGCTGGATGAGATCTGTGAAGCCCAGTACCGCGAAGCGGGCGTGTGGGCGTTCAGCGGCGAAACCTTCGTCAGCGACCTCTCCTACCACCAGATCAACGGCGGCGGCGACACCTGCCCGGGCTACGACGTGCTGCTGTTTACCAAAGGGATGAACGGCATTAAAGCCGACGCCGAGGCGCACCTTGCCAGCCTGAGCATGGAAAACCCGCAAGATATCGACCGTATTTACTACTACAAGGCGGCGATTGAAACCTGCGAAGGGGTGATTAACTACGCGCATCGCATCGCCGCGCGCGCCCGTGAACTGGCCGCTATTGAGCAAAACGCCCAGCGTCGCACTGAACTGCTGACTATCGCCGAAGTGAACCAGAACGTCCCGGCGAACCCACCGAAAACCCTGCAGGAAGCGTTGCAAAGCATCTGGACCGTGGAATCGCTGTTTGAAATCGAAGAGAACCAGACTGGCCTGTCGCTGGGGCGCGTGGACCAGTACTGCTACCCGATGTTCGAAGCCGATATTCGCGAAGGCCGCCTGACTCACGAAGCCGCCCTGGAGCTGCTGCAGGCGTTTATCATCAAGTGCGCCGAGCTGATGTGGATGTCCAGCGAGCTGGGGGCGAAATACTTCGCCGGTTATCAGCCGTTTATCAATCTGACCGTCGGCGGTCAGAAGCGCTCCGGCGGCGACGCCTGTAACGATCTGACCTATCTGATTATGGACGCCGTACGCTTTGTGAAAGTTTACCAACCGTCGCTGGCCTGCCGTATTCACAACCAGTCGCCGCAGAAGTATATGGAAAAAATCGTCGATGTGGTGAAAGCGGGAATGGGCTTCCCGGCCTGCCACTTCGATGACTCCCATATCAAGATGATGCTGCGTAAGGGCTTCGATTTCGAAGACGCCCGTGACTACTGCTTGATGGGCTGCGTCGAACCGCAGAAATCCGGCCGCATCTATCAGTGGACCTCCACCGGCTACACCCAGTGGCCGATTGCCATTGAGTTCGTCTTAAACCGCGGCCGGATGGTGCTGTTTGACAGCTACCAGGGGCTGGATACCGGCGATCTGCGCGATCTGCACACCTTCGAAGCGTTTGACGCGGCGGTGAAAAAACAGATTGCCCATATCGTACGTCTGTCGGCGATTGGCACGGTGATCAGCCAGCGCGTGCACCGTGACGTGGCGCCGAAACCGTTGATGTCGCTGCTGGTGGAAGGCTGCATGGAGAGCGGCAAAGACGTCGCCGCCGGCGGCGCGATGATCAACCATGGACCGGGGCTGATCTTCTCCGGTCTGGCGACCTATGTCGATTCAATGGCGGCGATTCGTAAGCTGGTGTTCGAAGATAAGAAATACACCCTCGAGCAGATACGCGACGCAATGCTGGCGAACTTTGAAGGCTTTGAGGCCCTACGCCGCGACTGCCTGAACGCGCCGAAATACGGTAACGACGATAACTACGTTGACCAGTATGCGCTGGATATCACTGAGTGGACCGAGCGCGAGTGCCGCAAGTACAAAATGCTCTACTCCACGCTGAGCCACGGCACTCTCTCTATCTCTAACAACACGCCGATTGGCGAGCTGACCAACGCCACGCCGAACGGCCGTCTGGCGTGGATGCCGCTCTCCGACGGTATCAGCCCGACGCAGGGGGCAGATAAGCAGGGTCCAACCGCTATCATCAAGTCGGTGAGCAAGATGAACGTGGAGACCATGAATATCGGCATGGTGCATAACTTCAAGTTCCTCAAAGGGTTGCTGGACACGCCTGAGGGGCGCCATGGTCTGATTACCCTGCTGCGCACGGCGTCGATTCTCGGCAACGGCCAGATGCAGTTTAGCTACGTCGATAACGAAGTACTGAAAAAAGCCCAGCAGGAACCGGAAAAATATCGCGACCTGATCGTCCGCGTCGCCGGCTACAGCGCCTACTTCGTTGAGCTGTGCAAAGAAGTACAGGACGAAATTATCAGCCGTACGGTGATTGAGAAGTTCTGATAAAGACACGGACGTTTTTGGACACGGATGTCCCGATCGTTTTACTGGAGGTATGTGTGAGCGCAAAACAAGAATTAACCGGCCGAATCTTCAATATTCAGAAATATTCGATCTACGACGGCGACGGGATTCGCACGCTGGTTTTTTTCAAAGGCTGCAATATACGCTGCCCATGGTGCGCGAACCCGGAGGGGTTGAATAGCCAGTTCCAGGTGATGTTCTCGCACGACAAATGCATTAACTGCGGCGACTGCGTCAACGTCTGCCCGGCGGGTATTCACTATCGCGCGGAAGAGAACGGCGAAATGAAGCACTTCGTCAACCGCAACAAAGACTGTATCGGCTGCCGCAAGTGCGAAGAAATCTGTACTCAGAACGCGCTGGATATTATGGGCAAAGATGTCACCGTCGGCGAGCTGATGGAGATCATCATGCAAGATTATGACTTCTACATCGCTTCCGGCGGCGGCGTAACCATCGGCGGCGGCGAAATGAGCCTGCAGACCGATTTCGCCGTGGCGCTGTTCAGCGAATGCAAAAAGATGATGCTCAATACCGCCATCGAAACCCA
>NZ_JBCNNS010000219.1:0-4607 GCF_039594335.1 Raoultella sp. | reverse complement strand
CCCTGCGCGTCAATATCGTGGCCTTTGGCGCTCCGCACCCAGCCCATTTGCGACAACACAATGGTCACCGGTTCAGACGGCAGCATATCGTGCTCGCTCATCGCTTTTGCTTCTTCGCGCTCGCACAGCGGTGAACGACGATCGTCGCCAAAGGTCTCGGCGTCGGCCTGCAACTCTTTCTTCAGCAGATTGTTCATCTTCCGTTCAGAGGCCAGAATGGCCTGCAGCTGATCGCGCTCTTTTTCCAGATCGCTCTGCTCGCCGCGGATCTTCATCTCTTCCAGTCGAGCGAGGTGACGCAATTTCAGCTCAAGGATCGCTTCCGCCTGGGTTTCGCTGATGCCAAAACGCGATATCAGGGCCGGCTTCGGCTCATCCTCCTGGCGGATAATTTCAATCACTTCATCGATGTTGAGGAAAGCGACCAGCAAACCTTCAAGGATGTGCAGGCGCTTGAGCACTTTCTCCAGACGGTAGTTCAGACGGCGACGCACGGTATCGCGGCGGAAGGTCAGCCACTCCGCCAGAATCTCCAGCAGGTTTTTTACCGCCGGACGGTTGTCGAGGCCGATCATGTTCAGGTTGATGCGATAGCTTTTTTCAAGATCGGTGGTCGCGAACAGATGATTCATCACCTGTTCCATATCCACGCGATTCGAACGCGGGACGATCACCAGACGAGTCGGGTTTTCGTGGTCCGACTCATCGCGCAGATCGTCAACCATCGGCAGCTTTTTGTTACGCATCTGAGCGGCAATTTGTTCCAGCACGCGGGCGCCGGAAACCTGATGCGGTAACGCCGTAATCACTACCGCGCCGTCCTCTTTCTTCCATATCGCGCGCATCCGCACCGAACCACGACCGTTCTGGTAGATTTTGCGGATCTCCGCACGTGGAGTAATGATTTCGGCTTCGGTCGGGTAGTCTGGTCCGTGAACGATATCCAACAGCTCGTCGAGCGAGGTCTGCGGTTTTTCGATCAGGGTAATCGCCGCCTGCGCCACTTCGCGCAGGTTGTGCGGCGGAATATCGGTTGCCATACCGACGGCAATGCCCGTCGTGCCGTTCAGCAGGATGTTCGGCAGACGCGCAGGCAGCATTTTCGGCTCCTGCATCGTCCCGTCGAAGTTCGGTACCCAGTCGACGGTTCCCTGTCCCAGTTCGCCCAGCAGCAGTTCCGCATACTTCGACAAACGGGATTCGGTATAACGCATCGCGGCGAAGGATTTCGGATCGTCCGGCGCCCCCCAGTTCCCCTGCCCATCCACCAGCGGGTAGCGATAGGAGAATGGCTGCGCCATCAGTACCATAGCTTCATAGCATGCGCTATCGCCGTGCGGGTGATATTTACCCAGCACATCACCCACGGTGCGGGCGGACTTTTTGAACTTCGCGCTGGCGTTCAGCCCCAGCTCAGACATCGCGTAAACGATGCGACGCTGTACCGGCTTCAGACCATCGCCAATAAACGGCAACGCCCTGTCCATGATGACGTACATGGAATAGTTCAGGTAAGCATTTTCCGTAAATTCATGCAGCGCAAGGCGCTCTGCCATATCGCTCATTAATCGTGAACCCTCAATCTGCGTACCGACCGTGCGGACGGCAAAACTACCCGCGATAATACCCGATCTCACGCCCTGAGTCACAGGCCATGAGATCGGCTGAGGATTCCGTTAGCGCTAATCAGCGCAACGGCAGATAAATATCAGTCTGGAGCTCGTGTTCGCCAACTTCATGCACGAAGTTGAGGTAACGGAAAAACAGCGGAAAATCGCGTAGCGTTTCACCCGACGTCGGTAGCCAGTCGCGGTAGAGAGACCAGACGCTTTGCGCGAGCGTATCCAGAGAGCCGTGGTGACGCGCCAGCGCGCATCGCCCACCCGGAATAGCACCATTCACCACGCCAAAGGCGTTTTCCGCTATCGGTTCACTGACCGACCCGCAGATATCAAAACGAAAATCGTCAGCGGGAGTGGTCGCGGGATCGTCCCACGACACGCCCCAGGTCGCGCAGGTGGCGACCGGAGATAACCCACTCGCCTTGCGCCAGGCGATAAACTGCGCCGCCGTAGCATTGACCAAATCAGGACTGCCGCGGTGGCGCAACATCGCCACCTGGGTGTCAGGAAACTGGACTATTTTAACCGCCATCGGATGTTGCTCCTGTAATGTATGTTTCGGTACGCGTCGATGCCACTCCTGCCAGTCCGGCTGTTGACGGAACTGGCTGGGGCTTTGAGCGAACGCGGCACGGAAGGCACGACTGAACGATTCCGGATTCTGAAAACCGGCATCAAGGGCAATATCGATGATTTTATCCTGCGGCTTGAACGCCAGTCGCCAGCAGGCGCGGCGCAGACGTAGCCACTGGATATAGCGATACAGCGGTACGCCGCTACAGGCAGTGAATTGCCGGTGAAAGTGATACGGCGAGCTATGCGCGATCGCGCTCAGCGTCTCCAGCGACAGGGGTTCATCCAGATGACGCTCAATGTATAAACACACGCGCTGAAAACGCCCGACGTACGTCGGGCTCATCCTGGTCTCGTTCATCGTCTCCTCCTCCAGACATACTCTGGCAGAACGAGGATAGTGATTCCTGACCGATCTTGCGCGATGTCGTGCTTATGGCGCGACTTTAGTTATTTGCTTCACATCGATTTCGACCGAGTTCCAGTCTTTGTCGACTTCCCCCTGGATCTCGACGGTGTCCTGCGGCGTGATGGTCAGGCCGTTCCAGCGCTTATGGTCGATATCCACGTTCACCGTTCCGGAGGCGTCCTGGAATTTATACAGATCGTCGGAAAGCCGCTGCACGATTTTACCGCGCAGAGTCACCCAGGTGTCATCACGCAACGATTTGGCGTTTTCCACCGTCGTTACGCTCCCGCTCGGGCCAATAAAACCCTCTTTATGCGTAGACGTCTGGCTGGTTTGCGTCGCGCCAGGCCCGCTAAAACCACCTTGTTCAGCAGCCAGCACCGGCATAGAAATTAAAGCGACGATCGCGGTCATTGCAGCCATTTTCTTCATAAGATGTCCTCCCTTGTCTGATGATATGACCCTGATTACATCAGGCAAAACTTAACGACTTCTTAAGCACAAAAAAGAAATTTTATTTCTGTACAGCACCTGCCGCAACGCGGTTTACTGCGCGTACTCATGACAGCCACAGGAGCGGCCAATGCGCATTTTAGTGGTGGAAGACGATAAGCTCATCGGCGATGGCATTAAAGTCGGGCTGACGAAAATGGGCTTCAGCATCGACTGGTTTACCCGCGGTGAAGAGGGCAAAGCCGCACTCTATACGGCGCCCTATGACGCGGCGATCCTCGACCTGACGCTGCCCGGTATTGACGGGCTGGATATCCTGCGCGAATGGCGCAATCAGGGCCGCCACGAACCGGTACTGATCCTCACGGCCCGCGATGCGCTCAGCCAGCGGGTTGAAGGGCTGCGCCTCGGTGCCGATGACTATCTGTGTAAACCTTTCGCGCTGATCGAAGTTGCCGCCCGGCTGGAAGCCCTGATTCGTCGTGCCCACGGCCAGAGCAGCAGCGAACTGCGCCATGGCCACGTTGCGCTCGATCCCATTGGCCTGACCGTGACGGTGAACGGCAACAACCTGGTGCTGAAGCCAAAAGAGTTCGCCTTGCTGGAACTGCTGATGCGCAATGCCGGGCGCGTTCTGCCACGTAAGCTCATTGAAGAGAAACTCTATACCTGGGATGACGATGTCTCCAGCAACGCGGTCGAGGTGCATGTGCATCATCTGCGCCGCAAACTCGGCAGCGAATTTATTCGTACCGTTCACGGTATCGGCTATACCCTCGGTGAGGCATGAAACGACTAAGCCTGCGCGTCCGCCTGACGCTCCTTTTTTTCCTGCTGACCAGCGTGGCCTGGGGCATTGCCTGTTTTATTGCCTGGCAACAAACCACGGAAAAGCTGGATAAGCTCTTTGATACCCAACAGCTGCTGTTTGCCCGCCGACTGAGCGCCATGAATTTCGACGAACTGCACACGCTCACCGCGCCGGCGCGGACAAAAAAGAAGATCAAACACGGCCATCTCGATGACGATGCGCTGGCGTTCACGATTTTCACAGCCGACGGCAAGCGTCTGCTTCACGACGGCGAGAATGGTCAGGACATCCCGTGGCAAAACCGTCGGGAAGGGTTCAGCGATGGCTATCTGAATAACGATGATGATGAATGGCGCTTCCTGCAGTTAACCACCGGCGATGGCCGCTACCGTATTGTTGTGGGTCAGGAGTGGGAATACCGGCGGGAAATGGCGCTGGATATCGTCACCTCCCAGTTGACCCCCTGGCTGGTGGCGCTGCCACTGATGTTCCTGCTGCTGATTGTACTGCTGAGTCGGGAGCTGGCGCCATTAAAACAGCTGGTCAGAACGCTGCGTCTGCGCGCGCCGGACTCAGCCGAATCGCTGAACGTCGACAAGGTGCCCAGTGAAGTCCGGCCGCTGGTCGATGCCCTGAATCAACTGTTTGCCCGGACGCATGACACCATGATACGCGAGCGCCGATTTACCTCCGATGCCGCGCACGAGCTACGTAGCCCGCTTGCGGCACTGAAGGTGCA
>NZ_JBCNNS010000218.1:0-4487 GCF_039594335.1 Raoultella sp. | reverse complement strand
GCTGGTGGTCCCGCGCCTGAGGCGCGGGCGTGAAACCGTTAGTCGCGGAACGACGAATGATGTCTTGCGATTGATAAGTCATAAGTCGTCTCCGTTACACCTTTTCCACGTTCACGAGGAAGGCCTTAAACTCCGGCGTTTGCGTGTTCGCATCGCCGACGAACGGCGTCAGGGTGTTCGCAATGAACCCTTTCTTCGCCACGCCCTCATAACCCCAGTGGATCGGAATACCGATGGTATCTACCTGCTGACCGTGAACGTTCAGCGTGCGGATACGCTTGGTCACCACCGCCTTGGCTTTAATATAGCCGCGGTTAGAGGAGACCTTCACGGTATCGCCATGGGCGATGCCGAGCTTGCCCGCCAGCTTCTCGCCGATCTCCACAAACTGTTCCGGCTGCGCGATGGCGTTAAGCAGCGCGTGCTTGGTCCAGTAGTGGAAGTGCTCGGTCAGACGATAGGTGGTGCCCACGTACGGGAATTTGTCCTTTTTACCCAGCGCTTCAAAGTCGCCCTTGAAGATACGAGCTGCCGGGTTAGAGACGACATTCGGGTGCAGCGGGTTGGTGCCCAGCGGCGTTTCAAACGGCTCGTAGTGTTCCGGGAACGGACCTTCCGCCATCTTATCGAGAGCAAACAGGCGACCCATGCCTTCGGGCTGCATGATGAACGGCCCGACGTCGGTACCCGGTGCGGCGGCACTGTAGTCCGGAATGTCCACGCCGCCCCATTTTACGCCGTCCCATTTCAACAACTGGCGTTTCGGATCCCATGGTTTACCCTGTGGGTCCGCAGAGGCACGGTTATACAGAATGCGACGGTTGAGCGGCCATGCCCAGGCCCAGCCCAGCGTATTACCCAGCCCTGACGGGTCGGCGTTATCGCGACGCGCCATCTGGTTACCTTCCGGCGTCCAGCTACCGGCGAAGATCCAACAACCGCTGGCGGTGGTGCCATCATCGCGTAGCTGCGCAAACGAGCTGAGCTGCTGGCCTTTCTTGACGATCACTGTGCCGGTTGCCGGGTCGGTAATATCCGCCAGCGCCTTGCCGTTGCTCTCCATCGCCACCTCTTCCGAAGCGGGCTCATGCGGTGTGGAGTAGTTCCAGGTCATGTTCAACACCGGCTCAGGAGCCGAGCCGCCGGTTTCAGCGTACATTTTCCGCAGACGTAAGAAGATACCAGCGAGGATTTCGCCATCGGTGGTCGCAATCCCTGGAGCATCCGCGCCTTTCCAGTGCCACTGCAACCAGCGGCCGGAGTTGACGATAGAGCCGTTCTCTTCGGCGAAGCAGGTGGACGGCAGGCGGAACACTTCAGTCTGTATTTTTGACGGATCAACATCGTTCGACTCACCGTGGTTTTGCCAGAAGGTGGACGTTTCGGTGTTGAGCGGGTCGATGGTCACCAGGAACTTCAGTTTCGACAGCGAGGCGACCACTTTGTTTTTGTTCGGGAATGACGCTACCGGGTTAAAGCCCTGGCAAATATAGCCATTGACCTTGCCTTGGTACATCATCTCGAAGTACTGCAGGACGTCGTAGCCCTTATCCCACTTCGGCAACCAGTCAAAGCCCCAACTGTTTTCCGCCGTGGCTTTATCGCCAAAGAAGGCCTTCATCATCGAGACGAAGAATTTCGGGTAGTTGCCCCAGTAGTTCACCTGATCTTTCAGCAGCGGCTTCGGCGTGTTGGCGGCCAGGTAGGTTTGCAGGTCGGTCTGTTTCTCATTCGGCAGCGTCATATAACCCGGCAGGCTCTGCGACAGCAGCCCCAGGTCGGTCAGCCCCTGAATGTTGGAGTGGCCACGCAAGGCGTTCACGCCGCCGCCGGCCATCCCCATATTGCCGAGCAGCAGTTGGATCATCGCCATGGTACGGATGTTCTGTGCACCAATAGAGTGCTGTGTCCAGCCCAGCGCGTAGAGGAATGACGCGGTTTTATCGTGAACGCTGGTTTCCGCGATGTACTCACAGACTTTCAGGAAGTCCGCTTTTGGCGTACCGCAGATATTTTCCACAACCTCCGGGGTATAGCGCGAAACGTGCTGCTTCAGCAGATTCCATACGCAGCGCGGATGTTGCAGCGTGGTGTCGCGTTTCGCGAAGCCGTTTTCGTCCAGCTCATAGTTCCAGCTGGTCTTATCGTATTTGCGACTTGCCGCGTCATAGCCACTGAACAACCCGTCGTCGAAACGGTAATCCTCACGCACGATCAGGCTGGCGTTGGTATAGGCTTCGGTGTACTCGCGGTTGAATTTTTCGTTATTCAGCAGGTACAGGATGACGCCTGACAAGAAGGTGATGTCAGTACCGGAACGAATCGGGGTATAGAAGTCGGCTACCGACGCCGTACGCGTAAAGCGTGGGTCGATAACAATCAGCTTCGCGCCGTTGTGGATTTTGGCTTCCATCGCCCAGCGGAACCCTACCGGGTGCGCTTCAGCGGCATTACCGCCCATCACCACGATCAGGTTGGCGTTTTTGATGTCAACCCAGTGGTTGGTCATCGCACCGCGACCAAATGTTGGAGCAAGACTTGCTACCGTTGGTCCGTGTCAGACGCGCGCCTGGTTGTCGACCGCGAGCATACCGAGCGCACGGGTGAATTTCTGCGTTAAATAGCCGGTTTCGTTACTGGAGGCTGAAGCGCACAGCATGCCAGTGGTCAACCAACGGTTGACGGTGGTGCCAGCGTCGTTTTTGGCGATAAAGTTGGCATCGCGGTCTTCTTTCATCAGCTTCGCGATACGATCGAACGCGTCGTCCCAGCTGATTTGCTGCCACTTGTCGGAGCCTGGCGCACGATATTCCGGGAATTTCAGACGACTTTCGGAATGGATAAAGTCGACCAGACCCGCCCCTTTCGGGCAGAGCGCACCACGGTTGACCGGATGGTCAGGGTCACCTTCGATATGAAAGATGGATGCTTTGGCGTTTTTCGCACCGTCACCGAGGCTATACATTAACAGCCCACAACCGACAGAACAGTACGTACAGGTGTTACGGGTTTCACGGGTACGCAGCAGTTTATATTGCCGGGTTTCCGCGAGTGCAGCGCCCGGGGCAAAACCCAGTGCTGCAGCCGTTGTGCCTGCCATACCGCCAGCGCAGATCTTAAAGAACTGCCTTCTGCTGACCTGCATGGTTCACTCCTTGTATCGACATTGTCACATGTAGTTATTTACTTTGCGGTAAGCACCGCAAAGGTTCAGAATTGGGAAAGATCACCCTTTCACTTGAAGGGGAATGCAAAGAATACCACATTGTGTGTATGCCTGTTCCAATACGGTTAAAACAAAGTGAATAAGAACCCTCCCGAACAAATTGAAAATGTGACAAGCATCACGGGATGTCGTCAGGTCGCGCTCTGGAAGCGCGATGATTTGCAACATCCTCAGTCTGATGAACTGGCCGAAGAAGTTCCTGTGGCGCTGGTCTATAACGGCATCTCACACGTTGTCATGATGGCCTCTCCCAAGGACCTGCAACGATTTGCCGTCGGTTTTTCCTTATCTGAAGGGATTATTGAACACCGGCGCGAGATCTACGGGATGGAGGTCGTACAGGCCTGCAACGGTCTGGAAGTTCAGATTGAGCTTTCCAGCCGTCGTTTTATGGGGCTGAAAGAGCGCCGTCGCGCGCTGGCCGGGCGAACGGGCTGCGGCGTTTGCGGGGTTGAGCAGCTCAACGATATCGGCAAGCCCGTGCAACCTTTACCGTTCACACAAACCTTCAGGCTGGAGAATCTCGATCGCGCGCTAGAGCAGCTTCGTGATGTTCAGCCGATTGGGCATATCACCGGTTGCACTCATGCGGCGGCGTGGCTGCGTCCGTCCGGTGAGTTGGTGGGCGGGCACGAGGATGTCGGACGTCATGTCGCGCTGGATAAACTGCTGGGGCGGCGCGTAGAAGAGGGTGATGACTGGCAATGCGGGGCGGCGTTAGTCTCCAGCCGCGCCAGCTACGAGATGGTGCAGAAGGCAGCAATGTGCGGGGTGGAAATTCTGTTTGCGGTTTCCGCCGCCACCGCACTGGCTGTGGAGGTCGCCGAGCGCTGTAACCTGACGTTGGTGGGGTTTTGCCGCCCGGGCAGGGCGACGATTTACAGCCATCCGCAGCGACTGCTCGCTGGTTAAATTTAAGTCAATTTTTTTGAATGATGACAACAAATCCTTCCGCTTTTTGTTTGGTGATGTGAGGACTACTATTTATCACATCAAGGCACGGCGCCTTATTCAAACAACTAACGTAAAGGGTTTATATCATGAAAAGCATCAAAACTTTTGTCGCAGTTATCGCTCTGGCCGCTTCTTTTGGTTCTTTCGCTGCGGAAACCGTGACCGCTACCGCCGCAACGATGGACGGTGCAGAAGCGAAAATCGCCTCTCAGGCCCAGGCCGCAGGCGCATCATCTTACAAAATTACCGAAGCGTTTACCGGTAACCACGTACACATGACGGCGGAACTGAATAAATAAGCGTAAAG
>NZ_JBCNNS010000217.1:0-4622 GCF_039594335.1 Raoultella sp. | reverse complement strand
TCCCTTCGCCCGCTCCAATTCTCCTGAACAATCAATAAGTTAGATTATTCAGTCAGTTACGTTGTCCTGCTTTACAAGTACAACTTAAACCACCCATTGTACTACGCCCGCACCTGTCGCGTGTGTGGTCAGTGGTATAAGGGAGCATACCACCACGCTGGCAGTCGTTCCATCGTTCATACTGCGACAGTCCAACATGAACAAAAGATGCCATTACCAGGGCTTTAAACCTCTCCTAAACAGCGGCGCTTACGACAACCTTAGCGCGGGATAAACAGGCGATATGATGGGATTCCTAACCTGTCCGGGAAAGGGACAGGCTCTACCCCGTTTCGTGTATACGATAATGCACACCTGACTCACTGATCGTTACCGCTGAAAATCTGATGATACGCCTGGAGGCGCTGATCGATGGATATACCCATCACGGCGCTAAATGGATGCTATTGACCTGTAAAAAATTAGGTTGTGCAGGAAACGCCGCAAGTTTTCGAAATGAAATCGATCAATGCCTTCTTGCCTGTTTCGATGTTTTCGAATAACTCTGAGTGGTAGATTTCGTCTTTCCCTGTGAAAAAATAGCGGTACTCTGGTTTTACCTCCACCGAGGTCGCCCGCTTCAATGTCTCACGAGAGCATTTAATACGAAATTTCCCGTTATACTTTTGAAGCATATGCACACCGGTTGATGTATTTCCTTTTCTTACCAAACTAATCATGTAGACCTCTTTGCAGTGATTAAATGATTGAGGCTAGTGTTGTTGACACATTCTACTACATAGCAAAGGAGAGCGCATTCCACCCCAATCGTCTTACTTCACGGCTTCCAGCCACGCCAGAAGCTGATGCCAACGCCAAAATTTTTTGTGGCAGCTCAACTTCTGAAAACCCCATATTTATATAGCGATCTCCGCCCCCCTTACTCAAATTTTATTATGTAACGTATTGTTTTATTTCTAATAAAAGTTGACGAGTTCGGTTTTTAAGCGATAGCATCTTACCCAGAAGGTGTTGCCGAGGAGCCGTACAGAAGACAGCGCCAATTTCAGTATTCGAGGGAGAGCGTAAATATGATCGATTTTAACGTTACTTTTTTGGGTGGGGCGCTTGAAGGACAAAACCGTTCCCCTATGAATGAAAAGGAATTGGGTAGATTAGGCTACAGGGTTCAAAATAAAGGGCAGGCTGTTGGTAGCGAACTCGCTGTTTGTATTGCTGTACCTGCTGAGCTATCGGTTGAAGATGGGCATTTGCTGGTACGTAGGTCTTTCGGTAAGCGAAAATAAGACTTTACTCAGAACTGACCCTGACCCGAAATCCTGCGCCATTCAGAAACAGAAATAAACCGTGAGTATCCATCCGCATTTTGCCTTGGTGGAAGTCCCCCTCCGGCCTTTGCCTGAAGGGAACTGAACGATTATTCCCAGCGTTTCAGCAGCAGACTGGCATTGACGCCGCCAAAGCCAAAACCGTTCGACAACGCATAGTGCATCTCCTGCGGGCGAGCCGCAAGCGCCACCAGGTTCAGACCTTCCGCGTCTTCATCGGGGTGATGCAGGTTCAGCGTCGGCGGCACCACCTGGTCACGCAGCGCCTGAACGGTGAAGATGGCCTCAATCCCGCCGGCCGCGCCTAACAGATGGCCGGTGGCTGATTTCGTCGACGTAATGGCGACAGGATGCGTGCCAAACAGGCTTTTAATCGCCGCCAGTTCACCTTTGTCGCCTACCTGAGTCGAGGTGGCGTGGGCGTTGATATGATCAATCTCTTCCGCTGTGATCCCCGCCTGACGAATGGCCATTTCCATGGCCCGACGCGCGCCGTTGCCGTCTTCCGGGCCAGCGGTCAGGTGATAAGCATCTGCGCTGGTGCCATAGCCGACCAGCTCTGCCAGCGGCGTGGCGCCGCGCGCCAGCGCGTGTTCCAGTGACTCAATCACGATAAGCCCGGCGCCTTCGCCCATCACAAAACCATCGCGATCGCGGTCAAAGGGGCGGGAAGCCGCTTCCGGCTGGTCATTGGATGCACTGGAGAGCGCCCTGGCTGCGGCAAATCCGGCAAGGCTAACGCGGTGGATTGCCGCTTCAGCGCCGCCGCAGAGGGCGATATCGGCCTCGCCGCTGCGGATCATCCGAGCGGCATCGCCAATGGCCTGTGCGCCTGCCGCGCAGGCGGTTACCGGCGCGCCGATTGGGCCACGGAAACCATGGGCGATAGACACATGCCCGGCGGCCAGGTTGGCAAGAAAAGAGGGGATGGTAAACGGCGACAGGCGGCGCGGCCCGCGTTCATCTGTCGTCTGTACCGCCTGGGCGATCTCGCTGAACCCGCCGATCCCGGTGGCGATGACCGTAGCGGTGCGATCTTGTTCTGCCGCTGATGCCGGTAACCACCCGGCGTGCGTCAGTGCCTCACGTGCGGCAACCAGCGCAAACTCGATAAAGCGATCCATCTTTTTGCGCTCCTTGGCCGGGATGGTCGCCAGCGGATCGAAGCCGTGCAGCGGATCCTGTTCGATGGACGGAACCTGCCCGGCCACTTTGCTGGGAATATCTTCAACCATCTGCTCGCTAAGCTTGGTAATACCTGACTTCCCTGCCAGCAGCGATTGCCATACGTGCTGTACGCCGCAGCCCAGAGGACTGACGATCCCCATTCCGGTCACGACAATGCGTTTAGCGGAAACGCCCATAATCAACTCTCCTGTAATATCAGTGTGGCTGCGGCTTTTTCATTAATGGAACCAGCAGCGCGGCCATCAAAAAACCGATCATGATGAGATAGAAAGCATCGGAAAACGCCTGTGTTCGCGCCTCTCGCAGCGTCAGAGCAGAAAGATTCTTCAGCGCCGCCGTATGAGCAGCATCTGGCGAGAGCCCCTGAGCGATAAGGTTTGCTGCGCTGCGCTGAACAAAATCGCTCATTGCCAGGTTGGTGTTATTCAGATGATCCGCCAGGCGGCTGTAATGCAAATTAGTCCTGTTGTTAAGCACCGTACCGCACAGGGCGATGCCGATGGCGCCGCCGAGATTGCGCATTAAATTAAACAACCCGGAGGCCAGCTTAAGGCGCGCGGGAGGCAGGCTGCCCAGCGTCAGGGTCACGGTAGGCGCAACGGCAAACTGCTGGGCCAGCCCGCGAAAAGCCTGTGGCAGCAGCAGTTGGTCGGCACCCCAGTCGTGGGTTATCGGCACAAAGCTGTACATCGAAACCGCAAAGCCCAATAGCCCGGCCATCAGCAGCCAGCGCAGGTCGACGCGGTTGGCGAGCCACGAATAAAACGGGATCGCCATTATCTGGAACAGGCCGGTGGAAAATACGGCCATGCCGATCTCCAGCGCGCTGAAGCCGCGCACGCTACCGAGGTACAACGGGGTTAAATAGATGGTGGCGAAGATGCCGATGCCGGCCATAAATGAGAAATAGCAGCCGAGGCTGAAAGTTCGGTCCCGCAGAGCCAGAAGATCCATAACCGGTTGCGGATGGCGCAGGGTGCGGATAATAAAGGCTATGCCGCACAGCAGGGCGATCCAACCGGTCGTCGCCAGGATGGTGTCGTCAAACCATCCCCAGCGCGGGCCTTCTTCCAGGGTATATTCCAGACAGCCGAGAGACGCCGCCAGAAGCAGGATACTAAAGTAGTCCGCGCCGCGCAGCAGCGAGGGGTCGGCGGTATCCACTTTCACCAGCAGCGGGACGGCAACCGCGATGTAAATCCCTGGAACGACATTGATAAAGAATAGCCAGTGCCAGTTGAAGTTTTCAGTGATCCAGCCGCCCACCGTCGGGCCAAGCGTGGGAGCCAGAGAAGCCAGGCCGCCGATCGTCGCGGCGGCAATGACCCGCTGTTTGCCCTGAAAAAAGGCGAAGGCGGTGGTGAAAACCAGCGGGATCATCGACCCGCCCGCCAGTCCCTGCAGGGCGCGGAAGACGATCATACTCTGGATGTTCCACGCCCAGCCGCACAGCAGACTCATCAGCGTAAAGCCCGCCGCGGAAGCGGCAAACAGCCAGCGCGTCGACATGACCCGTGCCAGCCAGCCGGAAAGCGGGATAATAATGATCTCGGCGATCAGGTAGCTGGTTTGCACCCAGACGGTTTCATCGTCGCCCGCCGAGAGGCCGCCACCAATATCTCGCAGCGAGGCGGACACGATCTGGATATCGATCAGCGCGATAAACATCCCCACGCACATGCTGGCGAAGGCGAAGATCTTTTTCGCCATCGGCATTGACAGAACCGGTGAAGCAGGCAGCGCTTGAACGGTGCTCATCGTTGGCTCTTTTCGTTCACGGTGACGCTCACCGATAGCCCCGGGCGCAGTATGCCAAGTTTTGCGTCTTCTCCTTCCAGCGCAATGCACACCGGCACACGCTGAACGATTTTAGTAAAATTCCCCGTCGCGTTCTCCGCAGGAAGAATACTGAAGCGTGAGCCGGTCGCTGGCGCAAGGCTGGCGACATAGCCCTTAAAGGTGCGGTTTGGCAGCACGTCGGCGACGATGGTCACCGGTTGGCCAGCACGCATATGCGCCAACTGGTTTTCCTTGAAGTTGGCGTCAATCCACAGGCCGTGCGCGGGAACCAGGGAAAGTAGCTGCGTGCCGCCGCTGATGAATGAA
>NZ_JBCNNS010000216.1:0-4746 GCF_039594335.1 Raoultella sp. | reverse complement strand
AAAGCGCTCAACCAGCCGTCCCTGAAACGGCGAGAAAAAGGTCTGCAGCGAAAAGGTCACCTGTAATTCCGCCAACCCGACGCCCAGCTTCTCGGTCAACGGTCTGGTCAGCAACGTCCAGACATATTGTGGACTGGATATCGAAGCCATGCAGATCAGGCCAAGTGACAGTTGCGTCCATTTGCCATATTTGGCGACAACCAAAGGTTCTCTGAGAACGGTCATCATCAGCTCCAGTAATCCGTTAGCCACAAATCAAAGATGACGGCTCCGTCCCCTGCGCATCCCAATACTTACAATGATAGACATTAACCATGCCACGTATTTTATGTGTTATTTATCAGTTCATTATTGAGATAATTAGTAGCCATATTGTCATTCTGGCGTTGCCCTGCACCGCAGAAGGGCGGTTTTTGTGCGCCTGACGTGCAGTTAAAAAGGGAGATTCGCTATAATCGCGCAGCCGCCGCCGGGGAGGTTCCGGGTCAGGCAGAGAAAGACAAAGGAGTGACATTGACTATTTCAGTTCGTCAGGCAACCCGTCATGACTGGCCAGCATTGCAACGGCTGTTCCTTTTATCGCGGTGTCATACGTTTACATGGTTGAACGTCACTGATTTCCGCTTAACCGATCTGGAAAAGCAGACTGAAGGTGAAACCATCTGGCTGGCGCACGATCCGCAGGGAGAGCTGGCCGGGTTTATTGCCGTCTGGATGCCAGACCATTTTATTCACCATTTGCATGTCGCTCCTGCCCGTCAGGGATACGGGGTTGGCAAAATGCTGCTGCAGGCGCTACCCGGCTGGCAAGAGCACGGCTACCGGCTAAAGTGCCTGACGCTTAATCGCAACGCGCTGGCGTTTTATGCCGCCAGCGGTTTTGTCACGATGGGCGAAGGGATAAGCGACGAGGGAGCGTATCGCCTGCTGGAGCGCAAAGGGGCGTGGCCGGAACAGCCGGCGAAGAAAATGCGCCTGCAGGCGCACCGTTGACCCTGCGCGGATTTATTCTTCGCTGGCGGTGGATTTCACCCGCACGCCGACAAAAACAATAATCATGGCGGTGAGCAGGAGTAAACCGCTGCCCGTAAAGACGCCGCTGGCGCCATTGAGGTCAAACACCGCCCCGCCGCCGGCCGCGCCGGCGCTGATGGCCAGTTGAATCGACGCCACCAGCAGACCGCCAGCGCTTTCCGCTTCATCCGGTACCGTCGTTGCCAGCCAGGTTGACCAGCCGACCGGCACCAGACCGAAGGCAAAGCCCCACAAGGCGACCAGCAGTCCGTCAAGGAGCGCGATGTGACCGAACGTCACCATCATCAGCGCCAGTATGCTCATGGCCAGCGGGACCAGCGCCAACGTTAAGCGCAGGCTTCGGCTCAGCAGATGCCCGGCAATAGAGGTACCGATAAAGTTCGCCACCCCGAATCCCAGCAGAATCAATGAGACACCTTCGACACTGGTCTGGGCGACGGTTTCCAGAAATGGCCGCAGATAGGTGAAAAAGGCAAAATGTCCGCTGAAAATTAAGATGGTCGCCAGCATCCCGCCGACCATACCGGGACGGCGCAGAACCTTAAACAGCGTAGCAAAGCTGCCGACACTTTCCGGGCGCATCGAGGGTAGCACCCACAGTTGCCACAGCAGCGCCAGCACACTCGGGACCGTACAGAGAATAAAGACGCTGCGCCAGCCGATCAAACCGCCCAGATAGCTGCCCAGCGGCGCCGCCACCACGGTCGCTATCGACACGGCGGAGAAGATCACCGCCAGCGCTTTCGGCACCAATTCGGCAGGCACCAGACGCATCGCCGTGGCGGTTGACATCGACCAGAATCCGCCGATCGCTATCCCCAGCAACAGACGCCCCAGCAGCAGAAACTCCAGCGAGGTGGCGAAGGCCACCATCAGGCTGGAGACGATCTGCAGGACAGAAAAGAACATCAGTACCCAGCGGCGATCGATATTTTTAGTCGCAGGGGTGATCAGCAATCCGGTCACCAGCGCCACCAGCGCCGTCGCGGTCACCGCCTGTCCCGCCATCCCTTCGCTGACCCCAAGGCTGGCGGCCATCGGTGTTAACAGGCTGGCGGGAAGAAACTCTGCAACAATCAGGCCGAAAACGCCCAATGCCAGAGCATAGACGGCGCGCCATGCGGGCCTGGCGGTGGTCAGGCTCTCTTCAGTTGTAATGCAGGAACTCATAAACATCTCTCCAGAACAATTAACATTTCGCTAAGGTTAAGAGGTTCCGCCCGGACGATCTATGATACATACTCTGTGATTATTGATAATTCGTCCGGGAATGATGTTATGACTCAGAAAGCCCTCGATCTCACCAGCGAACTACTGCGCGGCATGCGCCTTTCCGGCGTCAACTACCGGCGCATCGAAACCTCCCGTCCTTTCGGCGTCGAATTCGGCTTCGTGCCCGGTAAAGCGCAGTTTCACTTTATCAGCCGGGGCCCGGTACTGCTGCGCATGGTCAGCGGTCAGCGCTTAACGTTGCAAAGCGGCGATGCGCTGTTTATTCCCAACGGCGATGGTCATGTGCTGCTCTCTGATGACCAGGCATCGGTAGTCAACGTATCCAGACTTCCCAGCGAAGCGGTTTGTAACTCGGTAAGCTGTGTCAAAAACGCGTGCGACGACGCGAAAAGCGACAGCGCTATTATCTTCAGCGCTTGTATGGACTTTGAGCTGGGCGGCATGCAGCCGCTGGTCAAAGCGATGCCCGAAGTGATGCTGGTCAGCAGCCTTCTGACCAGCCGCCCGGAAATCCAGCCGATGCTGGCGGCCATGGAACGTGAAAGCCTCACACGGCAGGCGGGCTATGCCGGTATTCTGGCGCGACTGGCCGATGTGGTGGCGGCGCTGATTGTTCGCGGCTGGGTGGAGTGCGGATGCGGTAACGCCAACGGCTGGGTACAAGTCCTGCGCGATCCCAAACTCGCCAGAGCGATCTACGCGATGCATCAGCGGCCTGGCGTCAACTGGAAAGTCGAAGAGCTTGCTCGCGAGGCCGGGACCTCGCGTTCCGTTTTTGCGGAGCGTTTCCTCGCCGCCACCGGGAACACACCCGCGCGTTATCTCACGGAACTGCGGATGCGGCTGGCCGTGCAGTATATTTCGGATGAAGGTCAGACCCTGGAAAAGATTGCCTTCCGCCTGGGATACAGCTCGCTGGCCGCCTTTAGCCGGGCCTTTAAGCGCATCACTGGCAAAGCGCCGGGTTCGCTACGTGGTGAGACGGTGCTGTAACCTCTTCACACCTTCAAGCCAGGGCTGCATTACTCTTTTTTATGCTGCCAGTTCGCCCACGGACTCTCCGCCGGGAGCGGCGTGTCAGCGGACGTCGAATCAGCAAGGGAGTCGATATAGAGTTCTTCGACTTCTTTGCGCGCCCAGGGCGTCCGACGTAAAAATTTGAGGCTCGATTTGATGCTCGGGTCGCTCTTAAAACAGTTGATCTTGATCCGTTTTGCCAGCCCGGCCCAGCCATACTTTGCCACCAGCGCGTTCAGTAAAGCCTCGAGGGTGACGCCATGAAGAGGATCTTTGGAAGGCTGCATTGTGATGTTGAATCCTGAATACCTGAGAAATGTCGCACACCATACTGGCTACATCGCCCCTGCGCAAGGCAGAAAGAAGGTTCGCACCGCCTTTATCGATTATTCGCAAAAGCACAGAACCCCGCGCGGTCATAAATTAGAAAAGAAGGTTATTGGTTGATTATTTTCCGTTGAGGCAAGCTGTGCTCACCCCACAGAATGAGGAAATCGCCATGCGCTGTTGTTGTCCCCGAACCCTGAACCTGAATAAACGCTCTTCCCTGAATGCTGTCTTCGGAGAACACAATGAACGCAACGACCTTGCCGATTCTCAATCTTGCTCGCTACGCCGATCCGGCTGAAAAAACGGCTTTTCTCGCCGACCTTCGCCATGCGGCCCGCGAGATCGGCTTCTTTTATCTGATCAATCATGGCGTCGATGATACCTTGCAAAAGGCTGTCCAGCACCAGTCCCGCCGCTTTTTTGCCCTGTCTGATGAGCAAAAACAGCCGGTCGCGATGATTCATTCCCCTCACTTTCGCGGCTATAACCGCGCCGCATCGGAGCTGACCCGCGGGCAACCAGACTGGCGAGAACAATTTGATATTGGCGCCGAGCGTCAGGCGCTGCGTCTGGATGACGATGCACCGCGTTGGCAGCGCCTGCAGGGGCCGAACCTGTGGCCGGAAGCCCTGCCAACGCTGAAACCCACGTTGCTGAGCTGGCAGCGTGCCATGACCCAGGTCGGCACAACCCTGCTGCGCGCTTTTGCTGAAGCGCTGGCGCTGCCTGATGACGCCTTTGATACCTTGTATGGCAATAAACCCAACGAGCATATCAAACTGATCCGCTATCCCGGTCAGCATGAGGCGCAAAGCCACCAGGGCGTCGGCGCACATAAGGACTCCGGTTTCCTCAGCTTCCTGCTTCAGGATGAGCAAAAGGGTCTGCAGGTGGAAGTTGCCCCCGGGAAATGGATCGACGCAACCCCGCTGGCTGGCAGTTTCGTCGTCAATATTGGTGAACTGCTGGAGTTGGCCACCAATGGCTATCTGCGGGCCACCGTACATCGAGTGGTATCTCCGCCGGCACACCAGGAGCGCCTCTCTATCGCATTTTTCCTCGGCGCGCAGCTGGATGCCACCGTCCCGGTCTACACCCTGCCGCCGGAACTGGCGCAGGAAGCGCTCGGGC
>NZ_JBCNNS010000215.1:0-4804 GCF_039594335.1 Raoultella sp. | reverse complement strand
CACTCGAAATTCCTCGTCTGTAATGAAGATATCGACCACATTATCGGTTACGTCGATTCAAAAGATCTGCTGAACCGCGTACTGGCCAACCAGAGCCTGGTCCTGACCGGCGGCGTGCAGATCCGCAACACGCTGATCGTGCCGGATACCCTGACGCTGTCAGAAGCGCTGGAAAGCTTCAAAACCGCCGGCGAAGATTTCGCGGTGATCATGAATGAATACGCGCTGGTCGTCGGGATCATCACCCTCAACGACGTCATGACCACCCTGATGGGCGACCTCGTCGGCCAGGGGCTGGAAGAGCAGATTGTCGCCCGCGATGAAAACTCGTGGCTGATCGATGGCGGTACGCCGATTGATGACGTGATGCGTGTGCTGGATATCGACGAGTTCCCGCAGTCCGGGAATTACGAGACCATCGGCGGCTTTATGATGTTTATGCTGCGTAAAATCCCGAAACGCACCGACGCGGTGAAGTTCTCCGGGTATAAGTTCGAGGTCGTGGATATCGATAACTACCGGATCGACCAGCTGCTGGTGACCCGTATCGATAACAAGCCAACGGTGCTGGTGCCCAAGCAGGCCGAAGCGGCGGAAAGCCAGAACGCCTGAGCCTGACCTTTTCTCTCTCAAGGGCGGATAACCATCCGCCCTTTTTTTATGTCCCGAATGTGAAGCGGCTCACGCCCCTCTGCCGATAGCAGATTACTCCTGCTCGATAGCGGAACGTTCATGACTCCTCGCCACGCAAAAAGGTAACGTTGCCCGCGTCTACACGATCATATTCCTGAATAAAGGAAGCGAGGGTTACCATGATAACGTCAAATAAAAATTACTTTATCAGCTGTCTGTTTTTCCTGTTCTTCTTTATAGGCTGGGGATGCTGCTACCCCTATTTATCACTGTGGTTAACGGAAACCATCGGCATCAATTATACGGACGTCGGTCTGGTCTATTCCTTTACCGCTATTGTCGCCGTCTGCGTTCAGCCGTTATTCGGCTTCATCTCCGATAAACTGGTATATCGTAAAAATCTGATGTGGATGCTGGCGATTATAATCACGTTATTCGCCCCTTATTGGATCTATGTCTTTGCTCCCCTGTTAAAAATAAATGTGTTCCTCGGCGCGCTGGCTGGCGGCCTTTATATTGGCATGGCCTACGGCGCAGGCTGCGGGGTTTGCGAAGCCTACATTGATAAAGTCAGCCGCGCTTCCGGTTTCGAATTTGGCCGGGCGCGGATGTTCGGCGGCATCGGCGCCGCGATCGGCACCTTTGCGGCAGGAAAACTCTACGGCATTGATCAGAATATGATTTTCTGGTTGGCCAGCGGCGCAGGCGTCTGCCTGCTGGTCATTGTCTGGAAAATGCAGATCAGCGCCCACCCGCAGCAGGGATTGCTGTCTGGCAAAGCCTCGCCGGTTACCCTCCGCGATGCCGTCTCGCTGTTAAAAATTAAAAAATTCTGGTTCTTCGCCCTCTATGTCATTGGCGTCGGGGCGGTCTATGAAACCTATGACCAGCAGTTCGCTATCTATTACAGCCATTTCTTTGAGAGTAAAGCCCGGGGTGCAGAAGTCTTCGGTTATTTAACCACGGGTCAGATTTTCCTTGATGCCATCGTGATGTTCTTTGCGCCATGGTTTGTGAATAAAATCGGCCCGAAAAATGCGCTGTTATACTGCGGGCTGATTATGAGCTTGCGCATTATCGGCTCCGCATGGGCTATTGGCCCGGTATCCATCAGCCTGATTAAACTCCTCCACGGCTTTGAAAGCTCGGTGCTCCTCGTCGCGGCGCTAAAATATATTACCGCTAACTTTAACCCTCTGCTGTCAGCGACCGTTTACTTAATTGGCTTCCAGTTTTCGAAAAGCTTTAGCTCTATTTTTCTCTCGACCGGTATCGGCCATATGTACCAGAGCATGGGCTTTACCAGCAGTTATATCGTACTCGGCGGTATCGCTCTGTGCTTCACGCTCATTTCTTTTATTACGCTGGATAAAGCGCGTGTCTTCGCTTCACAACCGGTGCCCGCGAATTAATGTCAGGAGGTAGTGTGTATGTCTCATTTATTTTATGGCGTGGCGTATTACGATGAATATATGCCGGAAGATCGGCTGGCTAAGGATATCGCCTTAATGCGCGAAACCGGCATTAACGTGGTGCGTATTGCCGAGTCCACCTGGAGTACGCTGGAGCCTGAAGAGGGCCATTACAATTTCTACCATATCGACCGGGTGCTGGAGGCGATGCATGAGGCCGGCATTGCGGTCATCGTCGGGACGCCGACCTATGCGGTACCGGCCTGGCTGGCGGCGAAACATCCCGATATTCTGGTCACCACCGTCGCGGGGCAGCAAAAATATGGCCCGCGGCAGATCATGGATATCGTCAATCCGACCTTTCGCCGCTATGCCGAAAAAATTATCCGCACGCTGATGGCCCATGTGCAGCACCATCCGGCGATTATCGGCTGGCAACTGGATAACGAAACCAAGCATTACGACAATATTGGCCGCTATATGCAGGAGGGCTTCGTGCGCAGCCTGCAGGAGAAATATCCTGACCTCCGGCAGCTGAATCACGATTTCGGTCTGGATTACTGGAGCAACCGCATTGACCGCTGGCAGGATTTTCCGCCGGTGGAAAACACCATCAACGCCAGCCTCGCCTGCGCCTTCTCCCGCTATCAGCGTCAGCAGGTCACCGAGTATCTGGCCTGGCAGGCGGCCATCGTTCGGGAATACGCCCAGCCGCACCAGTTCGTCACCCACAACTTCGATTTCGAATGGCGCGGTTACTCTTACGGCGTGCAGCCGCGGGTCGACCATTTTGCGGCGGCGCAGGCGCTGGATATCGCCGGCGTCGATATCTATCACCCGAGCCAGGCGCACCTGACCGGGCGGGAAATCGCCTTTGGCGGCGCCATCACCCGCTCGCTTAAGCCGGGTCAGAACTACTTCGTACTGGAAACCCAGGCTCAGGGCTTCGCCCAGTGGACCCCCTTCCCGGGCCAGCTACGCCTGCAGGCATTCAGCCATATCGCCTCCGGCGCCGCCATGGTCTCCTACTGGCACTGGCATTCGATTCATAACGCCTTCGAAACCTACTGGAAGGGGCTGCTCAGCCACGACTTCTCGCGCAACCCAACCTGGCAGGAAGCCACCACCATCGGCGCCGATTTCGCCCGCCTGTCGCCGCAGCTGGCGGAGCTGAAGGCCGAAAATGACGTCGCGTTGCTAATAAGCAATGAGGCGATGGACGCCCTCAATCACTTCCGTCCCGGCGATGCCGAGGGCAACATTTATAACGATATCTTCCGCCGCTTCCACGATGCGCTGTATGACCACAATATCAGCCTCGACATCATCCACGATGTGAACGAGGAAACCTCGCGCTACCGGGTACTGCTCGTTCCTGGTCTGTACGCCGCCGATGATGGCCTGCTAACACGGATTAACGACTATATCGCCCGGGGCGGCAGAGCGCTGATCGGCTTTAAATCAGGCTTTAGCGATGAAAATGTCAAGGTGCGCAACAGCGCGCAGCCGGGGATTTTGCGCCAGAGCTGCGGCGTCAGCTACAGCCAGTTCACCCTGCCGGAAGGGACGACGGTAAGCTCATGCTGCGCAGAGATTGATTGCCGCAATGATAATCAGGCTGAGCTGTGGATGGAATTGCTGACGCCCGATGGCGGAACCCGCACACTGCTGCGCTATCAGCATCCGGCATGGGGCGAATACGCCGCCGCAACGGCGGCGGATTACGGTCAGGGACGCGCCCTGTACGTTGGCTTCCTGCCGCACAAGCGCCTGATTAGCCAGCTGTTTGATGTCCTGACGGCGGATCTCACGCTGAACTCGCGAACTTCCGCCTATCGCTATCCGTTAGTGGTTAAAAAGATGCGTAACCGAGCCGGAAATACTATCCACTTCCTGTTCAATTACTCCGGCGAGGCGCTGGATGTTGTCAGCGAGACCGCGGGTACCGCGCTGCTGAGCGGGGAGGCTGTAGACGTCGGCCAGCCGTTGCGCCTCAGGGCCTGGGAATTTACTATCATCGAAAGCTAACGACGCGGCGGCGCCCAGGTGGGAGAAAGAATGGAACTGGATATCAATGAGCTACTCAATTTCTCGCCATTGATGAAGACCTTTACCTTCAATGCCTGGGTCGTCGCAGGCTTCACGCCGATTACCCGCGGCTCCACGCTGGACTACTACATTAATCGCCCGCAGGGGATGAAAGGTTACATCATTAATCTGACCCTGCGCGGCCAGGCGCGGGCGAAAGCGGGCGATGGCTTCCTGCTGTGCCGGGAAAACGATCTGTTGCTGTTTCCTCCCGGCGTGCCCCATCATTACGGCAGGGACGAACACAGCGAGTACTGGGACCATCTGTGGATCTACTTTATCCCCCGCCCCTACTGGATAGACTGGCTAAAGTGGGACCAAACCACCCACGGTATCGGCAAAACAACCATTAACGATCCCGACCAGCTCCAGCAGCTGCGCGATCTTTTCTACGAAGTAATACGCCACCACTCTGCGTCCGTACCGCTGTCAGAAGCGCTGGCAATGAACGCGCTGGAGAGATTAATTCTCCGCTGTTTTCAGCAGCAGCCCATTAGCAACCGCCATGCCCACGACCCACGGATTAACGCCATCTGCGACTATCTTAACGCCCATATTGCGCAGGAGGTAAAAATCGAGACCCTGGCGGCGATGGTGTTTATCTCCCCTTCACGTCTGGCGCACCTTTTCAAAAATGAACTGGGGCAAACGGTCTATGCGTGGCGGGAAAC